>NZ_JBVHEH010000023.1:0-137841 GCF_055562955.1 Kitasatospora sp. NPDC015121 | reverse complement strand
CCCGGCGGTCAAGACCTGGCTGGTGGCCCACCCGCGCTTCCACCTGCACTTCACCCCGACCGGATCCTCCTGGCTGAACCTGGTCGAGCGATGGTTCGCCGAACTCACGCAGAAGAAGCTCCGCCGCGGTGTCCACCGCTCGGTCCAGGCCCTGGAGCGCGACATCCGCACCTGGCTCGCCGACTGGAACGACAACCCCAGGCCCTTCGTCTGGACCAAGACCGCCGACGAAATCCTCGACAAGGTCGCCGCTTACTGCCGACGAATCTCCGACTCAGGTCACTAGGGGCCCTAGAGCTGCGGGACCTCGCCGTCCTGGCCCGGGGACTGGTCGGCGGTCGTGGTGGGGCGGGCGTCGGCGAGGGGCGCGTCGGGGCGGGCGGGGGAGGTGCTGGCGAGGGCCGCGGGGGAGTCGGGGACGGTGGTGACGCCGTCGGGGAGGAGCAGGTCCGCGCCGGAGGGGGGCGCGGCGACGGCGCGCCACCAGAGGGTGGTGGCGGGCGGGGCGGCGGGCTCGAAGGGACGTCCGGGCCGGGGCAGCGCGAGGGTGACACCGGCCGCCTGGGCGGCGGCGACGGTGCGTTCGGCGGGCTCCTCCCACGGGTGCGGGGCGAGGTCGAAGGTGCCCCAGTGCACCGGCAGCAGCACGTCGCCGCCCAGGTCGCGGTGGGCCTGGACGGCCTCCTCGGGCGTCAGGTGGACCTCCGGCCAGTGCTCGGAGTACGCGCCGACCTGCATCATCGTCGCGTCGAACGGGCCGAGGCGGCGTCCGATGTCGGCGAACCCCGGGAAGTAGCCGCTGTCGCCGCTGTGGAAGAGCTTGTGCCGCTTGCCCTCGACCACCCAGGAGGCCCACAGGAACTTGCCGCTCGGCCGGGGCCCGCGCGAGCAGTAGTGCCGGGCCGGGGTCGCGGTCAGCCGCAGGCCGTCCAGCTCGGCGGACTCCCACCAGTCGAGGTCGACGATCCGGCGCGGCGAGACCCCCCAGTGCTCCAGGTGGGCGCCGATGCCCAGCGGGACCGCGAAGACCGCGTCGCCGGCGGCGAGCGTCCGGATCGTCGGCATGTCGAGGTGGTCGTAGTGGTCGTGGGAGATCACCACCACGTCCACCGGCCCGAGCTCGCTCAGCGGCAGCGGCACCGGGTGCAGGCGCTTGGGGCCGATCCAGTCGAACGGGGAGCAGCGCTCGCTCCACACCGGGTCGAACAGCACCCGGACGCCGTCCAGCTCGGCCAGCACGGTGGCGTGGCCCAGCCAGGTCAGCCGCAGGCCGGAGGCGGGCGCGGTGGCCAGCTCCATCGGGAGCAGCCGGTGCACGGGAACGGCCGCGGCCGGGGCACGGCGGCTCGGGTCGGCCGCGAGCTTGGTGCGCAGCAGGCCCAGCGGGGTGTGCGCGTACGCGAGGCGGCGGGTCGCCACCGGGTTGCGGAACGACCCGTCCACGAAGTGCGGCGAGTTGCGGACCCGGTGCAGGCGCCAGCCCGCGGGGTCGGCGCCGAACGTGTCGGTGCGCATCCGCTGCCAGGTCTCCCGGGGCAGTGTCCGGTACGAGCGCTTCGCGTCGCGCAGTGCGAGCCCGGCTTCGGCGGCCAGTTCGCCGGCACGGAACAGCCAGGAGACGGGGCGGGACACGGTACCTCCACGATCGAACGCCCGAACGGCGGCGCGTCGGGACGGGGCGGGACGCGGGGTGCGCTCCGCGCGGCGTCGGCGGCGGGCCGGAGGGCGGCATGGCGGCGGCGGGGGCCCCGGGCGCCGGACGGCGCACCTCGGAGCCGGACATTACCGGCGCAAAGCGGAGGAACGCGGCATTCGGCGGGCGGCGCGCCGGGCGGGTCGGCCGGGTGGCGGCACGGCCGGAGCGCGAACGGACCGCCCAGCGGTGCGGGGCGGTCCGGGGCGGTCCGTTAGCGGTGCGGGGCGGTCGGTATCGGTCGGTGCGGGGGGCGGGGGTTCAGGCGGCCGGGTAGATGCGGGTGATCGTCTCCGCGACGCAGTGCGGCTTGGCGCTCGCCTCGCTGGCGATGGTGAACCGGACCACGACCTGCACGCCGCCGCCCGCCACCTCGTCCGCCGACAGCAGCACCGCCGTCGCCCGCACCGCCGTGCCGACCGGCAGCGGGGCCGGGAAGCGGACCTTGTCCGATCCGTAGTTGAGGGCCATCGCGACGCCCTCCACGCCGTAGCACTCCTTCGCCAGCACGGGCAGCAGGGAGAGGGTGAGATAGCCGTGCGCGATCGTCCCGCCGAACGGCGTCCGCTCGGCACGCTCCGGGTCGACGTGGATCCACTGGTGGTCGCCGGTCGCCTCCGCGAACAGGTTCACCCGGTCCTGGTCGACGGTGTGCCACTCGCTGGTGCCGAGTTCGGTGCCGACCGCGGCGGTCAGGTCGGCGAGCGAGGCGAAGGTCGTCACGGTGTGCTCCACGGGTGCGTCGGGGCGGGCTCGAAGCGCGGGCGGCCCCGGGCGGGGCCGACTCGCAGAGTATGCCTACTCACCGGTCACATGTCAGTGGAGGGGTGGGCGGAGGAGGGGAGGCGGGGCGAGGTCAGGCCCGGCGGCGGCCCGGGAGCGCGGGCTCCTGGCCCTCGGCGTGCTCGGGGCCCTCGGTGTGCTCGGCGTCCTCGGCGTTCGGGAGGACGCGGCGGCCGGAGACCAGCTCCGGGGTGATCGCCACGTACTCCGGGCCCGGGTCCGGGATCCACGGGCGCAGGCCGCCGGAGCGCAGCGCGGCGCGCTCGCCCGCGTCGCGGACCACCTCGGCGCGGCCGTGCACCAGCACGCTCCAGCCGCAGCGGCCCGCCCGGTCGAAGTCGTCCACCTGGAACGCGGCCACCGTGCCGTCCAGCGCCCGGGCCACTTGGGTGCCGGTGCGCAGGGCCAGGACCAGCCGGCCGTCCGCCGCCACCCGGAAGGCCACCGGGAGCACCGCCGGAAGCGCGTGCTCGGTGTACACCACCCGCCCCAGCGGCACGGTGCCGAGCAGCCGCAGGCACTCGGCCTCGCTGAGGGTCTCCACCCGGTCGTCACGGTCCATACCGTCGATGGTGCCCCCGCCCGCACCGCCGCGAACAGGGCCCATGGTCCCTGAGCTGGGGCTCATCGGACCGATTCCGCCCCCGCGCGACACCCCTCGGCGATACCTTGGCCTCCGGCGGCGCCCCCGGCCTGCCGCACGGCCCTTCGAACGGGCCGCGCGGCAGGCCGGGGGCGGTACGGACGGGCGGAGGGGACGGTACGGGTGAGCGGTGGCATCGAACTGGTGATGATCGGCGCGGACGGCGGACCCGAACGCGCCCACGGCGGGTCGGCCCGCGCCGCGGACGGCGCCCGCACCCTGGCCGACGCCCTCCCCGGCCGCACCTTCGACGCCGGCACCCGGGGCAGCACCGTCACCCACCCCCCGGCCGACGCCGACGCCAACACCCTGCTCACCGCCGTCCGGCAGGCCGCCCAGCGCCCCGCCCGCTGGCTGGTGGTCTGCCTGGTCGGCCAACTCGTCACCGACCCGCGCGGCCGCCGGGTCGCCCTGGTCACCGCCGGCTCCACCCCCGACAACGCCTACCGGCGCGGCCTCGCCTGGGACTGGATCACCAGCGCCATGGTGCACGGCGAGCAGGAGGAGACCCTGCTGATCGTCGACGCCGTCGCCGACCGCGACACCTGGACCGCGCTGCAGCGCGAGGACGGCGCGGGCGAACTCCTCGGCCACTCGCGCGTCCCGCTGTGGGGCCGGATCGGCCGCTGGAGCGCCGGTCGGCGCGGCCGCGACGGCGTGCTCCCCGGCGCGGAGGGCTCGTTCAGCTGGGCACTCGGCCGGATCCTCGAACACGGCGTGCCCGGCGCGCCCGCCGCCGTCGGCCCGCTCGACCTCCAGCCCGCCGTGGAAGGCCAGTTGGGATGGGGAGAACCGGCCAACGCGGGTGAGGCACGGCTGCTGGTCCCACGTGACGGGGGGAGACTCCTGATGCGCAATCGGGCCGCAGTGAGAGGCGCGCTCGCCGGATTGCCGTTTTCCGATGAACTTCTGGCGGTTCTGTGGCGAGAAAGTGCCCCAACGGATCCGCCTTCCGCGTAAGGTCAGGAGGCCCGGGTGTTGCCGTGCCGGGGCGGGGTGGCGAAGAATCGACCTCCGAGCGACCTCTGAACGACACCGGGGACGGCAGACGACATCCGCGGTCCGGATCCACCACAGGTCCGGCCGCAACAAGGTGGGGCTATGCGGCAGCGCTCAATTCTGGTGCGCCCTGGGGCGGTTGGGATCAGCGGGTTGCTTCTGCCATTCCTGCTGACGGCCTGCTCGGCCGCCGGCACGGGATCCGCGGACCGACTCGGAACACCCGACGCGAGCCTCGCCCGGGCGACCTCCACGACCACCCCCGACAACGGGCCGACCGGCAGCCCCGTCCCCCACCAGGGCGTCCAGGGGCTGGAGGGGAGCGAGGCGGTGACGGCGTATCAAGGCTGGTGGGACGTCCAGGTCGACGTCCTCGGGCGATCGGATTCGGACGGAACTCCGCTCCGGCAGTACGCCACCGGCAACGCCTTCAGCGACACCGTGATCTCGCTCACCCGGCTGCACGACAACAAGCTCGTCATGATCGGTCGACCGCGCACCTCGCCGGTCGTCAAAGGCCTTGATCCGCAGGCGAATCCGCCCACCATCACGATCGGCGACTGCCTCGACGTCACCGACTGGCACCAGGCGGACGCCGTGACCAAGGAGATCAGGGATCCGCAGCAACGGCTGTCGCGTTATCCGGCGACCGCCGTGATGAAGAAATACGGAAACCGCTGGCTGATCGCCGACTTCACCCGTGAGGTGGACAAGACATGCTGAACTCCGCCTGGCGCAAAGCTATTTGTGTATTGATCGGGCTCGGATTGGCGATCACCGCCGTTCCGTCGGCGAGTGCCGACGACGGCGGCGTCATCATCGGCCCGTGTGCGGACCTCTCCATCTGCACCGGCACCCACCACCCGGGCAGCACCCCGACCGCCGGCGGCGGCGGGACGTCCGGCGGGGGCGGTGGCGGAGGCGAGATGTGCACCTGGAAGGGCAAGCAGGCGCTGTGCTGGCGGGACGACCTCGGCTGGTTCTCGGAGGGCTGCTACTACTCGCTGGTCACTCCGCAGCCCGCAGCCGGGGAAAGGTCCTGGGAGGGCCACACCAGCGAGGAGGGCTCGGTCTACCAGAAGGCCTGCGACCTCACCGGTGACCTGCTCAACTTCCAGCCCGCCGGCCAGGTCTTCCTCGCCCAGGCCCCCGGCAAGACGCCGCCCAAGACGCCGGCCCAGGTCGCCTACGAGGCCCTGGAGCGGATCACGGTCGCCCCGCCCGTCTTGCACGCCGCCCCCGGCAAGGACGCGGTGGTGGGCTCGCCGGTGTGGCTGTGGATGGACGCCGATCCCGCCACCGTCGGGCCGCTGAGCAGCGAGCTGCCGGGGCAGGGGTTCAAGGTGACCACCACCATCACGCTGGCCCAGGTGGAGTGGAGCGTGGACGACGGGCCGGCCGGGGCCAAGCAGGTGGAGACGTTTCCCTGCAAGGACGGCGGGAACCCGTTCAGCGCGACCGGGACGCCCAGTTGCAGTCACGTCTTCACCAAGAGCTCGGCCGGGATGGACGACAAGGCCTTCACCCTCGGCGTGCGGATGCTCTGGAAGGTCAGCGCGCGCAAGGACGACGGCACCCCGGTCGACGTCGGCATCGACAACTGGTGGCCGACCTACACCGACGCGGTGCTGCGGGTCCCGGTCAACGAGGTCCAGGTGCTGAACTGACCGGCCCGGCCGCCGGAGCCGGCCTGGGGCCGGCGGCCCGAGAGTTGACGTTCGAACACGAGTGACACGAGTGAGAGGCCGCAGAGCGGTGGAGAACCGAAGCATGCCGACCCCGCCGCGCCGACTCGGCGCCCGGCGGCGGCGACCCGCCGTGCTGGCGATGGCGGCGGCGCTGATCGCGGCCGGCGGGCTGGGCGGCGCCGTGCTGTACAACAGCAGCGGGCAGCGGATCGCCGTCCTCGCGCTGGCCCGGGACGTCCCGATGGGGCAGGTGATCAGCTCCGACGACCTGGTGGTCGCGCACATCGCCGGCGACCCCGCGCTGCGCCCGCTGGACGCCCAGGACCTGCAGGGCACCATCGGCCTGCGGGCCACCACCGACCTCAAGCGCGGGGCGCTGCTGGTCAAGTCCGACCTGACCAGCGACCCGGCGACCCAGGCCGGGCAGCAGATCGTCGGCGTCTACGCCAAGCGCTCCCAGCTGCCCGCCACCAGGCTGCAGCCCGGCCTGCAGATCCTGATCGTCAACGCGCCCGCCGCCGACGCCGGCGGCGGCGCGACCACCCGCACCCCCGACACGCTGACCGCCGTGGTCGCCGCCGTGGGCCGTCCCGACACCGACGGCAGCACCGTGATAGACGTCGCCGTCGGCCCCGCCGACGGGCCGAAGCTCGCGCTCTGGGTGGCCGGCGGCAAGTTCCAGGTGATCCTGGCGCCCCGAAGCAGCGGGGGCTCCTGATGTCCGTGGTGGCCGTGCTCGGCGGGCCGGGAGCGCCGGGGGCCACCAGCAGCGCCCTCGCGCTGCTGCTGTCCTGGCCGCTGCGCCCCGGCCGCCGGGTCCTGCTCGTCGAGTGCGACCCGGACGGCGGCGCGGTGCTGGCCGGCGCGCTGGAGGGCCGGGTCGAGGCCGTGTACGGGCTGCGCAACCTGGCCGTCGCCGACCGGCGCGGACTGCTCGCCGAGACGCTCTGGGAACAACTGCTCGACGTCTCCCCGCAGGGCAACGGCGAACGCCTGCTGCTGCCCGGACTCACCGACCCCGCGCAGGCCTCCGGCCTCGCCTACACCTGGGAACCCCTGGTCGAGACCCTGCGGGCGCTCGAACCGCAGGGCTACGACGTGCTGCTCGACCTGGGGCGCTCCGGCGCGAACGGGCCGATGGCGGTACTGCCCCGGCGGGCCGACGTGGTCGCCGCGACCGTCCGCACCACGCTGCGCGGACTCTCCGCCGCCCGGCCCCGGATCGCCGCGCTGCGCGAGGACCTCGACACCCACGGCACCGGCGCGGACGGTCTGGGCCTGCTGCTGGTCACCGAGGGCCCCTACCCCGAGAACGAGGTCTCCCGGCAGTTCCGGCTGCCCGTGCTCGGCGCGCTCACCCACGCGCCGCGCACCGCCCGGGTGCTCTCCGACGGCGGCGACACCACCGACCGGCGCTTCATCCGCTCCGAGCTGATGCGCACCGCGCGCAGCGCCGCCGACCGGATCCAGGAACTGGTGGCCACCCGCCGCCGACGCCTCGGCGGACCGCAGGGCGGACAGCCGCGGCCGCAACAGGCGCTGCCTCCGCAACAGCAGCCGGTGCTGCAGCAGCCGATGCAGCAGCAGCCCGTGGCGCCGCAGTTCACTCAGCAGCCACAGCCACAGCCACAGCCACAACCGCAGCCGCAGCCACCGCAGCAACAGGAACCACCGCAGCCCGTTCAGCACCAGCAGTACCAACCCCCGTTGCGGCAGGCGCCCGTGCCGCCGCAGCAGGTGCCGCCGTTCGTGGCGGGGCCGGTGGGCGGGCAGCAGCCCTACCAGCAGCAGCAACAGCCCTACCAGGCACAGCCCCCGTACCAGCAGGCGCAGCCGTACCCGCAGCAACAGCCCTATCCGCAGCCGCAGTCGGCGCAGCAGGGAGTGCAGGGGCCGTTCGCGGGAGGGCAGTTCACCGGGGAGTGGCCGGTCCGGGTCGAGGCGCCGCAGATTTCGTACGCCGCGCCGCACATAGCGCCGCCCGTGGTGCCGCAGCCGCCCGCGCCCGCGCCCTTCCCGGGGCAGGGCGGGCCGGGTGGTGCGGTGGTCGACGGCGAGGGCGGGGACGGCGGTCGGGAGGAGGGCCGGCATGCGCGCTAACCCGTACCAGGGGCCGCTGCCGCAGCAGGCGGTGAACGGGCAGGTGGGGCAGGGGGGTTCGGCCGACGCGGCCGGACTGCCGTGGGCCAAGCCGCCGTTGGGGCAGCCACAGCAGCAGCCCCACCAGCAACAGCCCTACCAACAGCAGCAGTACCAGCCGCAGCAGCAGCCGCAGGTCGGGCCGGTGGCCGCCGCGGCGGCGGTGCCGGCGCTGCCGGCGGCGGGGGCGCGGCCGGTGGTGGACACGCAGGTGGCGCGGGAGTTGAAGCGGCAGGTCGCGGCGGAGCTGCACCAGCAGCTGTCGCGGCTGTCGCAGGCGTCGGGCAGCGAGGCCGACCGGGCGACCCGGCGGCAGCGCGGGCGCGCGCTGATCGAGGAGGCGGTGGCCCGCTGGTCGGACGCGTACGCGCAGGCGCACGGCATCCCGCCGACCAGGGAGCAGGACCGGCTGCTCGCCGAGGCGGTCTACGACCTGCTGTTCCGGGCCGGCCGGCTGCAGCCCTACCTGGACGACCCGGAGATCGAGAACATCCTGATCAACGGCTGCGACGACGTGTGGGTCTCGCGGGTGAACCAACCGCTGCGCCAGGTACCGCCGGTGGCCGACACCGACGAGGAGCTCGTCGAGCTGCTCCAGGACCTGGCACGCCAGCACGGCGGCGGCGAGCGCAGCCTGTCGACCGCGAGCCCGATGCTGGCGCTGCGCCTGGAGGGCGGGATGCGCCTGCAGGCGATGACCGAGGTGACGCCCCGCCCGTACGTGGCGATCCGCCGCCACCGGGTGGCCAGTGCGACGCTCAGCGACCTGGTCCAACTCGGTACGGTCGACACCACCTTGGCGGCGTTCCTGGCGTCCGCGATCCGGGCCCGGAAGAACGTGATGATCACCGGCACGCAGGGCGTCGGCAAGACCAGCCTGCTGCGCGCGATGGCCGCCGAGATCCCGCCGGACGAGCGGGTCGGCACCCTGGAGTCGGAGTTCGAGCTCTGGCTGCACACCCTCGGCCACCTGCGGCAGGTCGTCCCGATGGAGGCCCGCGAGGGCAACGGCGAACGCGTGGACGGGCGCCTGGCGGGCGAGTTGACGATCGGCGAGCTGATTCCGGCGGCGCTGCGGATGACGCTGTCGCGGATCATCGTCGGCGAGGTGCGCTCCGCCGAGGTGGTGCCGATGCTGCGGGTGATGACCAACGGCGAGGGCGGCTCGATGTGCACCCTGCATGCCCGCGGCCCGCAGATGGTGGTCGACCGGATCGCCGAACTCTGCCTGGAGTACGGCTCGCACATGACCGACACCCTCGCGTACCGGCTCACCGCCAACGCCGTCGACTTCATCGTGCACGTCACCATGGTCGACGAGACCGCCGTCGGCGGCCGCCGGCACCGCTTCGTCTCGCACGTGCTGGAGGTGGCCGGCCTCGGCGAGTCCGGCCGGCCCGCGCTGAACACCGTCTTCGGGCCGCGCCCGGAGATCGGCGAGGTGCGGGCGGTGCCCGTCACCCCGCCGCACTGCCTGGACGACCTGCGCCGGGCCGGCTTCGACGCGGGGCTGCTCGCCTCCCCGTACGGCACCTGGGGCGCCCCGCTGGCGCTGCGGATCGGGGGGACGCGCTGATGCTGATGCTGTACGTGCTGTGCGGACTGGCCGTCGCCGGCGGGCTGGTGGCGCTGGCCGTCGGCCTGACCGGGCGGCCGGAGGACGAGGAGGAGCGCCGCAACCCGCTGGAGGGCCGGCTGCACACCCTCTGGTACGGGGCGCCCGGCACCGCCTCGCCCGGGATCGCCCGGCTGCGCCGGATCCAGCTGGTGCTGGCGCTGCTCGGCGCGCCCGGCGGCTGGCTGTTCACCCGGATCCCGCTGGTCGCGCTGCTCGTCCCGGCCGCCGTGTTCGGTCTGCCCTGGCTGTTCGACGCGACCCGCTCCGACACCCGGCGGATCGAACGGCTGGAGGCGCTCGCCGAGTGGACCCAGCGCCTCGCCGACGTGCTTCTCCTCGGCGTCGGCCTGAACCAGGCGATCATGACCAGCCGGCGCACCGCGCCCGCCGCGCTGGAGACCGAGATCACCGACCTGGCGGCCCGGCTGCAGTCCCGCTGGCGGCCGGAGGACGCGCTGCGCGCCTTCGGCGACCAGGTCGCCGACTCGACCGCCGACAAGGTGCTCGCCGCGCTCGTCCTGCGGGCCGGCGACAGCGGGCCCGGCCTGGCCCGGGCGCTCGCCGACATGGCCGACTCGGTGCGCGAGGAGGTCCGGCAGCGGCGCGCCATCGAGGCCGACCGCTCCAAGCACCGCACCACGATCCGCTGGATGGTCGGCATCATCCTGCTGGTCGTCGTGGTCGGCTCGTTCAACTCCAAGTACACCGCGCCCTACACCACCACGATCGGCCAACTCGTCCTCGGCATCGTCGCGGTGGCGTTCGTCGCGGTGATCGCCTGGATGCGCTCGCTGGCCCGGCACACCCCGCTGCCGCGCGTCCTGGAGGCCGACCGCCGCTCCAGGACCGGCAGGCTGCCCGGCCGCGAGGACGTCGCCGCCGAGGGCAGCGGCCGCGAGGACGAACCACTCGTGAAGGAGGCCAGGTGATCTCCCCCTGGGCGATCCTCGCCGGCGGCGCCGCGGCCGGCGGCGTGGCCCTGCTGTTCGCCGAACTCCGGCCCGCCCCACCGGACCTGGGCCAGGCCCTGGAACGGTTGCACCGCGTCCCCGAACCCCGCCGGGCCGAGGACGAGGAGGCCGTGCTGCCCTGGTACGACCGGGTCGGCGACCGCTCGGCCCGGCTGCCCGGGGTGCGGATCCCGCAGCAGGAACTCGCCCTGATCGGCCGCAGCCCGGCCCGGTTCATGGCGCACAAGCTGCTGTTCGCCTTCCTCGGCTTCGCCCTCCCCGGCTACCTGACCGTGATGGCCGAACTGATCGGCGACGGACTGCCGTTGGCCGTCCCGCTGCTGGTCGGACCGCTGCTGGCCGGGCTGTTCTGGTTCATCCCGGACGGCATCGTGGTCGGCGAGGCCAAGGAGGCCCGCACCGAGTACCTGCACGGCATCGCCGCGTACCTCGAACTCGTCGCGCTGGAACGGGCCGCCGACTGCGGCCCCGCCGAGGCGCTGCGCCGGGCCGCCTCGGTCGGCCGCGGCACCGTGTTCCGCCGGATCCGCGACGCGCTGGAGCGGGCCGCCACCGACCGGCTCCCGCCCTGGGACGGACTCGACGCCCTCGCCCTGGAGTTGGGCCTCACCCCGCTCCAGGACGTGGCCGACATCATGCGGATCTCCGGCGTCGACGGCGCCGCCGTCTACGACACCCTGCGGGCCCGCGCCAAGAGCCTGCGCGGCGAACTCCTCTCCGAGGAACTCGCCAAGGCCAACACCGACAGCGAACGGATGGTCGCCCCCGGCTCCGCCCTGACCCTGCTGATGACCGTCCTGATCGCCTTCCCCGCGATCTACCAGATGCTCAGCACCGACTGAACCGACCGAACCGACCGAACCGACCTGGCCGACCGAACCGGAGACCCCCCACCGCCCCGACCGAGCAGCGAACGAACAGCGCCACCCGCCCGAACCGGCACCCCGCACCGAGCCCCTCCCCTCGACGTCCTGGAGACCACACCATGGCCCGAATCCGCACCCTGGCGGCAGCCCTGCTGCCGCTGGACCTCTTCCAGCCCCTGTTCGAGTACCGGCTCGCCAAGCTGCGCCTCGCGCGCGGCAGCGGCGACCGCGGCGCGATCAGCATCGAGCTCGCGCTCGCCGTGATCCTGCTGGTCGGCATCGCCGGAGCGGTCGTCTACGCGATCACCCAGCTCGGCAACAACGTCAAGGCCAAGATCCCCAAGGACTCGCCCGTCGGGGGCACCGCGCCGTGACCCGCCGCCCGCACCGGCCAGCCACCCGGCCCGCACCGGCCGGGTGGCTGCGGCGTGCCCGCGGGGACGGGCGGCGGGCCGGGTGGCGAGCCATCCGGCAGGCCGAGCGGGGAGCCGTCCCGGGGGCCGACCGGGGGGCGATGACGCTCAGCCTCGCCATCGTCTTCCCGGCCGTGCTGTTCGTGATCCTCCTGGTGGTGCAGGCCGGCCTGTGGTGGTACGCCGAACAGGCCGCGCTGGCGGCCGCCCGGGAGGGCGTCGAAGCCGGCCGGGTGAACGGCGCGCCGGCCGGTGCGGGCGAGCAGCGGGCCGCCGAATTCGTCGACCGGCTCGGCCGGTTGGTGACGCTGCAGCAGCCGCCGAGGCAGACCGGCGGCGACCCGGACCTGTACCAGCTGTCGGTCACCGTCAAGCCGCTCACCCTGGTGCCGTTCGCCGATCCGACGATCACCAAGACGGCCGGCGCGCCCCGGGAGAAGTTCGTCCCGCCGGGGGCACCGTGACCGGCGGCGCGGTCGACTCCCGCCGCCGGGACCGGGGTTCGTTCGCGATCGAAGCGGCGATCCTGGTGCCGGTGATCCTGAGCTTCGCCCTGATGGCGGTCGCCGCCGGACGGGTGCAGACCACCGGCGCGGTGGTCGACGCCGCGGCCCGGGCCGGCGCCCGGGCCGCCTCGCTGGCCCGCACCCCCGACGGGGCGAAGCAGGAGGCCGCCGCCGCCGTCAAGCAGGCGCTGACCTTCCGCCAGGTGGAGTGCGCGACCGAGCCGACCGGGGAGCCGGAGTACGGCACCCTGAACACCGCGGGCGGCGTGCTGCGGACCGTCACCGTCCGGGTGTCGTGCACCGTGCCGCTGGCCGACCTGCTGGGCCTGGACGGCGTGCCCGGCAGCAAGACGATCACCGGCACGTTCACTTCTGTGCTTGACCGCTACCGGGGAAACTGAGAGGACGCCAACACACCGTGGGGGGAGGGGACGTGGACGAAGGAGGCGCCGAGGCGCCCGCGCGAGGCGTGAACGGGCCGGACCGGGGCAGCATCTCGGTCATGGTCGCCATCACCGCCGTCAGCCTGGTCGCCGTGGTCGGCCTGGTGCTCGACTTCGGCGGCCAACTGCGCTCCACCGAACGGGCCGACGCGCTCGCCCAGGAGGCCGCCCGGGTGGCCGGCCAGCAGCTCGACATCACCAAGCTGCGGGCCGGCGGCGGCTACCAGGTCGACCCGGAGCAGGCGGTCTCCGCCGGTCGGGCCTACCTCGCCTCCCAACACGTCTCCGGGAGCGTCGACTTCCCCAAGTACCCCGACTTGAGCGAGATCAGCGTCACCGTCGACACCACCTACCCGACCGCGCTGCTCGGCGTGGTCGGCATCACCTCACTCTCCGTGCAGGGCCACGGCAAGGCCACCCTGCTGCACGGCATCACGGAAGGGACGACCGGCTGATGGCCGCGCGCGGAGCCGACGACCAGCACCGCAAGGGCCGCCGAGCGCGGCAGCCCGAGCCCACCGCCGGCACCGGCACCCCTGCCGGCACCGCCCGCGGCGGACGGCGCCCCGCGCCGCCCCTCGCCGGGCGGGGCAGGCGGCGGGGCACCGGAGGCTCGGTGCTCGCCGCGTTCGGCGCGCTGCTGGCCCTCGTCCTGCTGCTGGCCGGGGTGCCCGCGCTGCTCGGGTACGGCACCCTCGCCGTCGCCGCGATGGGCGACCCCGTCCACGGCGACCTGCTCGCCGCGCTCACCAGCCCCGACGACGGCAGCCTGTTCCTGTGGCTGCTGGTCGGCATCGGCTGGCTCGGCTGGCTGTGCTTCCTGGTCTCCGTGCTGGTCGAGATCCCCGCCCAGCTGCGCGGCCGGGTCGCCCGCCGGATCCCCGCGTTCGGCTGGAGCCAGCGGATCGCGGCCGGCCTGGTCGGCTCCGTGCTCGCCCTGCTCCCGGTCGCCGGATCGGCCTTCGCCGCCACCCCCGAGATCGCCCAACGTCCTGCCGCCGTCGCCCAGTTGCAGGCCGCCCCGGCCTACGCCGCGCTGCCCGCGGGCGCCCCCGCGGCCGCGCCCGCCGCCGACCCGCAGCAGCCCGTCTACACCGTCCGCGACGCCCGTCCCGCCGACAGCCTGTGGTCCATCGCCGAACGCCAACTCGGCTCCGGCGAACGGTGGACCGAGATCGCCAAGCTCAACGCGGGCCGCCCGATGGGCGATTCGGGCATCCGCTTCGACGCCGACCGGCCGATCCAGCCCGGCTGGCAGCTGCTGATGCCCGCCGACGCCAAGCCCGACACGAACGCCCCGGCCCCCCCGACCGGCACCACCCCGCCCGCGCTGCCCGCCGGGACGTCCGCGCAGTCCGGCCCGCCCGCCCACGCCAGCGTCACCGTGCACTCCGGCGACTCGCTCTCCTCCATCGCCCAGCGGGAGTTGGGCGACGGCGACCGCTGGCCCGAACTCTTCGAGGCCAACAAGGGCGCCACCGCCCCCGACGGCGAACGGCTCACCGACCCGGACGTGCTCGCCCCCGGCACGGTGCTCACCGTGCCCGGCGCCGCCCAGGCCCCGGCCCCGACTCCGGAGCCGCCCGCGCCGCCGATCGAGACCCCGACACCGCCGCCGACGACGGCCGAGACGCCCGCGCCGACGGCCGCCCCCGAGGCGACGGCCACCCCCGCGCCCGGGCAGACCCCCGCGCCCGGGCAGAGCCCCGCCGTCCAGTCGCCCGCGCCGCAGGACTCCGCGTCCGCCGCGAACCTGCCCGCCGTCCGCGAGCAGCACACCGCCGCGACCGGCAACGGCGACTACACGGTGGCGCTGGCGGCCTCCGGCGTCGGCGTGCTGATGGCCGCCGCGCTGATCGCCCTGGTCTCCCGCCGCCGCACCGACCAGCAGCGGGCCCGCCGCCCCCGGCACCGGATCGCGCTGCCCCCGGCCGCCGCCGGCCGGCTGGAGGCCGAGCTGAAGGTCCGGCAGGACGAGCACGGCCTGGAACTGCTCGACCGGGCGCTGCGCACCCTGGGCCGCAACGTCGTCCGCGGCGAGAAGCGGCTGCCCGCGCTGGTCGCCGTCCGGCTCACCACCGCGGGCACCGTCGAGCTGCACCTGGCCGCGCCGGCCGTGCCGGTCGCCCCGTTCCGGGCCGCGCACGCCCCCAACGTGTGGTGGTGCCCGACCGACTCCACCGAACTGCTCTCCGCCGCGCAGGCCGCCAAGCACGCCGCGCCCTACCCGGCGCTGGTCACCCTGGGCGCCACCCCGGACGGTTCGACCGTCCTCGCCGACCTGGAGACCGTCCGGCTGGTGCACCTCTCCGGGCACCCCGACGACGCCGAGGACGTGCTGCGCAGCCTGGCCGTCGAGCTCGCCCACAGCCCGCTCGCCGACCGCCTGCACCTGCACCTGGTCGGCATCGCCACCGACCTGCCCACCGCCGGCCCCGCCGCCGACCGGGTGCACCACCACCCCACCCTGGAGGCCGCGCTGGCCGCCCTCGGCCCGCGCACCGCCAAGGCCCGCGCCACCCTGATCGGCGCCAACGTCGGCAGCCCCCGCGAGGCCCGCAGCCGGGGCAGCGCGGACGAGGCGTGGCTGCCGGAGATCGTGCTCTCCGCGCAGCCCCCGGCCGGCAACGTCCCCGCCGAGCTCGGGCGCCTGCTCGACGGCCGCCCGCGCACCTGCCTGGCCGTCCTCACCCGCGCCCCCGAGCGCGGCGCCGGCCCGGTCGCCCGCTGGACCCTCCCCGCGACCGGCCACGCCGCGCTGCCCGGCCTGCACCTCAGCGTCGAACTCCAGCGCCTGAACCGGGAACAGTACGACCGGATCGGCGAACTCGTCCGCTCCTCCGGTGACTTCACCCAGCACCCGGCCCCCGAGTGGACCCTCGACGGGCCGCACAACGGCCCCGAGGAGGACGAGGAAGTCCCGCTGCCCGTCCCCGCGCTGGCCGCCGTCGGCGCCGCGATCGGAGCCGTGCCCGCACCGTTCGGCACCGACGTGCCGAGCCTCGGCCTGAGCGACGCCGAGACCCGCCTCGACGGCACCCTGGACGCCCGGCTGATCGCCCTGCTCGGCGGCCCGACCGGGCCGGAGGCCACGGCAGCCGGCTCCGGGGCCGGGGCCGGGACGGCGGTCGCGACGGTCGCGGCGGCCACCGACGCGCCCGCGAGGACCAGCCTCGACAAGCCGGCCGGCGGCGCGGGCGGCGGCGCCGCCGGTACGGGCGGAGCGGGTGGGACGGGTGGCGGCGACGCGGCCGGGCCCCGGCTGCTGGCCCGGGTGGTGCCCACCGGCAGCAGCCCGTTCGCCGGACTCGTCCCGACCGCGCCGACCAACCCGTACGCGGTCGTCCCGGTAGTGCCCGTCCAGCCCGCCGCGGCCGCCGCGCCCCCCGTGCCCCCCGCGCCCGCGGCCGGTGCGGAGGGTGCCCCCGTGGTCGAGGGCGCCCCCGCCGAGCCGCGGCACGCCGCGAACGGGCAGGCCCGCAAGGTCACCACCCCGCCGCACGGCACGCCCGTCGACCCCCGGATCGCCGCCGCCCTGCCCGCCGTGCCCGCCCAGCCGCCGGCGCCGCCGCAGGACGGACCGCCGCCGGTGGCACCCGAGTCCGCGCCGGAGCCGGCCGCCGAACCGGTGGCGGAAACGGCGGTGGAGGCGGAGGCCGTCGCGGACGGCGGCACCCGGTCCTTCGAACTGGCCGCGCCCGCACCCGTCGAGCCGCCGGTCGAGCCGCCGGTCGAGCAGCCCGTCGCACCGGCGGGGCCACCCGCGGTGCCCGAGCCGCTGCCCGTCCACGACCAGGCGGCCGCGCCCGACCCGCGCTCCCCGGCCCGGCCGTCCGCCCGGCCCGGGAGCGGTCCGGCCCGCACCGACAGCGACGACCTGCTGGCGATCCTGCGCTCCCCGGAGGCCCACCACCTGCGTTCCGCGCCGCGGATCCGGGTGCTCGGGCCGGTCGACGTGCTCGGCGCGGCCGGCAGCGTCGACCCGGCGGGCCGTCCCCGGCTGACCGAGCTCGCCGCGTACCTGGCGCTGCGCCCCGGCACCGAGCACACCGCGATCGACCGCGACATCCACCCGGGTGCCGCGCACCTCGACCCGCGGGCCACCGCCGAGCGGATCGCCGACCCGCTGCCCGTCAAACTCGCCGCGCTGGCGGGCTGGTTGGGCATCTCGCCGGAGGGCCGCGGCTACCTCGGCGCGGTGCCCGCCGACACGTACGCGCTGGCGCCGACGGTCAGTTGCGACTGGGACGAGTTCCGCAGCCTGTACCGGCGCGGCATGCGCTCCACCTCCACCACCGCCGACGCGGCCCTCGCGCACGCCCTCGCCCTCGTCCGGGGCGCGCCGTTCGCGGAGGCCCCGGCCGGCACCTACGGCTGGGCGGAGGCCGAACGGCAGGACATGCTGGCCGCGATCGTCGACACCGCCCACGAACTCGCCGCCCGCCGCCTCCAGTACGGCGACCACCGCACCGCCGAGGCCGCGATCTTCCGTGCCCTCGCGGTCGCCCCGGAGGTCGAACTCCTGCACCGCGACCTGTTCTACGCCTACGCCTCGGCCGGCGCCCGCGACCAGCTCGTCCGCTCGGTCAACCGCCTCGACGCGCTCAGCCGCCGCACCGGCCGCGACCTCGACCCGGACACCGTCGCCCTGCTCCGCGACCTGCTCACCGGCAGCTGAGGGGGAGCGGGCCGCGTGGTGGGCCGACCGCCGCCGTCCCGTCCGGGGCGGCGGCGGTCAGCTGCCGCGCAGGCGGCGGCGCCACCAGGCCGCCGCGTGCCAGGGGCTGATCGAGGCGGCGTGCGGGTCGGGCAGCGTGCGGCGGAGGAACTCGGCGTCGAGCCGGTCCACGACCGCGCGCAGCGGGCCTCGCGCGGCGGCGGGCAGCCGGCGGAGCGCCAGGTCGAGGGTGTCGCGCGCTTCGAGCGGATCGCAGCAGGGGCAGTCGGCCCCGGAGACGTACAGGTACCGGCCGGGCCGCCGGAGGAACCCCTCGTACGCGTGCAGGGCGTCGGCGACCGCGCCCGGCCACAGGCGCGCGGCCTCCCACCGGTGGACGGCCGCGACGGTGCGCGCGGGCAGCCCCTGAAGCCGGCGGACGGGACGGGACGGAGCGCGTCGCGGTACGGCGCGCACGGCACCGGGCGGCCTACGCGCCACGGGCCTTTCGGAGGTCGGTCACCCGCCCCATGCTGCCAGCCCGGACGCCACCCGTCAGCCGGTTTTCCGCCGCCGCGCTGCCGCCGCGCTGCCGCCGCGCTGCCGCCGCGCCGGGGCAGTGCCGGGGCCGTGCCGCTGCCGGGAGTCGTCCCCGCCGGTCCGCCCGTCCCGGCCCGGTCGGCGGCGGTCAGGCGGCGTCGGCGGCGGCTTCCAGGGCGGCGACGTCGAGCTTGCCCATTCGCAGCATCGCGGCCATGGCCCGGCGGGCGCGTTCCGGGTCCGGGTCGGCGAGCAGTTCGGTCATCCGGCGCGGCACGATCTGCCAGGACAGGCCGTAGCGGTCCTTCAGCCAGCCGCACGGGCCCGGCGCGCCGCCGTCGGCGGTCAGCAGGTCCCAGTAGCGGTCCACCTCGGCCTGGTCGGCGCAGTCCACCTGGAGCGAGACCGCCTCGTTGAAGGTGAACTCCGGGCCGCCGTTCAGCGCCAGGAACTCCTGCCCGAACAGTTCGAAGGACACCAGCATCACACTCCCGGGCACGCCCGGCCCCGCCTCCGAGTAGCGCTGCACGTCGGTGATCCGCCCGTACTCGAACACCGAGGTGTAGAACTCGGCGGCCTGCTCGGCCTGGTCGTCGAACCACAGGAAGGTGGTGATCTTCTGTGCCATCGGGAGGCTCCTCCGTCTCCGCACGGTCACCCGGCCGGGCGGCCGGACCCCTCCGACGTTAGGACGCGCGCGGCGGATCGCGGCGCAGGCGCGTCCGACCGTCAGCCGGGTGCGGGGCGGGTGCGGGGCGGTCGTGTCAGGATGGGCGGCATGACCCTCCCCGAGTCGGGACTCCCGTCCGAGGCGGCGCCGGAAGCCGAGGACGCCGCCCAGAACGCCCTGGCCGCACCGCTGTTGGCGCTCTTCGCGGCCCGGCTGACGGCGGCCGTGCCGGTGGACGCGCTGTGGGCGCACGGTTCGCTGGCGCACGGCGACTACCGGCACGGCCGCAGCGACCTCGACCTGGTCGCCGTCCTCCCGGCCGCCCCCGACGGGCGGGTGCGGGAGCGACTGGCCGCGCTGCACCGGGAGTTGATCGCGGAGCAGCCGGACGCGGCGCGGCTGCACTGCGCGTACGTGCCGCGCACGGAGCTGGCCGACGCGGCCGTCGCGCACTTCGCGTTCGCCCAGGAGGAGCCGATGGAGCGCCCGGTCACGGCCGTCACCCGGCGCGAACTACTGGACGGGGGACGGGTGTTGGCGGGCGAGGCGCCGGGCGCGCTGCTGCCGCCGGTCGACGACGCGGAACTGCGCGCCCACATCCGGGCCGACCTGCGCGAGTTCTGGTACCCCGTCACCGCGCGGCCCGACCCGTGGCGGCGCGACATCTGGGTCGACCACGGCCCGGTGACCGCCGTCCGCGCCACCGTCGCGCTGCGCGAGGGCCGACTGATCGGCAAGCGCGAGGCGATCGCCCGCCTCCCGGCGCTGGGCGCGCCGCCCGGCCTGGCCGAGGACATCGCGGCCCGCCGCTACGGCGTCCCGCCCGTCCTCACCCCCGAGGCCCGGGAGGAACGCGCCGAGCGGGCCCGGCTGTTCACCCGGGAGCTGATCGAACGGGCGCTGCGCTGACGTCCGGTCAGGTGGCGTCGGCGAACAGCGCGGTGAGGCGGGGGAGCCGGGCGGCGGACTGCTCCGGCGTCCAGTCCGGGTCGGCGAACTCGGCGTTGCACGGGCTGTCGTGGCCGACCGCCGCCATCGCCTCCTCCAGTGCGTCCTCCTCGCCGGTGCGGCGCTCGTACGCCTCCTGGGCGCAGTAGTCCACCGACTCCCAGTCCGGGAAGTCGTGGTCCTCCCAGTGCTCGTACGGGAGGGCGGCCAGGCGGCGGAAGGCCGGGTGGTCGGCGAGCGCGTCCGGGTCGTGGACGGCCAGGTGGTGGGCGGCCCGGCCGAGGCCGACCAGCCAGGCGTGGAAGTACCACAGGCCGTCGTCGCTGACCCGGCCGCGCAGGACGAGCTCCGCCACCGCCAGGGTGCCCGGGGTGTCCAGCGGGGCGCGGGCCTCGTCCAGGCGCAGCTGGAAGTCCAGGACCTCGGGGAGCGGCAACTCGGCGAGCCGGTCGGTCAGCCGCTCGGCCCGCGCGCAGGGCGGGTCGTCCGCCGCGCTCGACTCCACCAGGGCCCAGAATCCGTCCATGTCCATGGGCGTGATCCTCGCATCTACCGGTGACACGTCACGGATGGGTCGGTGACACGACACCGACCCGACCGGTGTCGTGTCACGGGCTTGACCTCAAGCGGGCTTGAGGTCGCAGGATGGCCGGCGGGCCGGAACGGCCGGTCCGGGAGCGGGTGGAGACGTGATGCGCGCGGTGTGGTTGCGGGAGTTCGGCGGGCCCGAGGTGCTGGTGCCGGGGGTCGCGCCCGATCCGGTGCCGGGGGAGGGGCAGGTGCTGATCGACGTCGCGCACGCCAACCTGACCTTCGTCGAGACCCAGTTCCGGGCCGACGGCAGCGGACCGTTCCCCGGGCGCCCGCCGATGATCCTCGGGAACGGGGTCGGCGGCACCGTCACCGCGCTCGGCCCCGGCACCGATCCCGGCTGGCTCGGACGGCGGGTGGTCTCCTCCACCGGGGGGAGCGGCGGGTACGCCGAACTCGCCGCCGTCCCGGCCGAGGGCCTGTACCCCGTCCCCGACGGCCTCCCGCTGGACGCCGCCACCGCCCTGCTCGCCGACGGCCGCACCGCCCGGCTCCTGCTGGAGACCGCCGTGCCCGCACCCGGCGAACGCGTCCTGGTGACCGCGGCCGCCGGCGGGGTCGGCACGCTGCTGGTCCAACTCGCCACCGCCGCCGGCGCCCACGTCGTCGCCGCCGCCGGCGGCCCCCGCAAGCTCGCCCTCGCCGCCGAACTCGGCGCCGCCGAGACCGTGGACTACCTGCGGCCCGACTGGACCGCCGGCACCGCCCCCGTCGACCTCGTCCTCGACGGTGTCGGCGGCACCCCCGGCCGCGCCGCCGCCGACCTGCTCCGCGACGGCGGCCGCCTGATCAACCACGGCCTGGCCGGCGGAAGCCGGACCGACCTCCCGGCCGCCGAGGCCGCCGCCCGGGCCCTCACCGTCCTCGCCCTGCGCCCCACCCCCGCGCGCGTCCGCGCCGCCACCGAGTACGTCCTCGCCGAGGCCGCCGCGCACCGGCTGCGCCCGGTCATCGGCCGCCGCTTCCCGCTCGAACGCGCCGCCGACGCGCACCGCGCCGTCGAGGCCCGCGACACCCTCGGCAAGACCCTGCTGGACGTCGACGGCTGAGGCCGAGGAGCCCGGCGGAAACCCGGTCGTGTGCGGCGGGCCCGCGCCGCTAGCATCCCGGCATGTCAGAGCAGCCCGCGCATCAGCCCCCGCACCAGCCCGCGCACCGGCAGGCCCGCCGTCCGGCGTACCCGCCCAGGCCCCGGCCCGGCGACCGGATCGCGATCGTCTCGCCCGGCTTCGCCGGTCCGGGGGCCTTCCCGCTCCCGTACGAGCTCGGACTGCGCCGCCTGCGCGAGGAGTTCGGGCTCGAACCCGTCGAGTACCCGACCACCCGCAAGCTCGGCGCCACCCCCGCCGAACGCGCCGCCGACCTGCACGCCGCGTTCGCCGACCCCACGGTCACCGCCGTGATGGCCAGCATCGGCGGCGACGACCAGATCACCGTCGTCCCGCACCTCGACGCCGAACTGATCCGCGCCAACCCCAAGCCGTACTTCGGCTTCAGCGACAACACCAACCTGCTGGACTTCCTGTACCGCCAGGGCGTCGTCTCCTACCACGGCGCCGCCCTGATGACCCAGCTCGGCCGGCCCGTCGCCGTCCACCCGCTCACCGCCGCCTCGCTGCGCGCCGCGCTCTTCGACGGCGGCGGGTACGAACTCACCGCCGCCACCGACACCGGCACCGTCAACGGCCGCTGGGAGGACCCGGCCACCTTCACCCGCGAACCCGCCACCGAACCCGCCACCGGCTGGCACTGGCACCGCCCAGACCGCGTCGTCGAGGGCACCAGCTGGGGCGGCAACCTGGAGATCCTGCACTGGATGGCCGCCGCCGACCGGCTGCTCCCCGCCGAGGCGTACGCCGGCGGCGTGCTGCTGCTCGAAACCTCCGAGGAACTGCCCGACGCCACCGAGGTGTTCCGCATCCTGCGCAACCTCGGCGAACGCGGCCTGCTGCGGCAGTTCCCGGCCGTCCTGGTGGCCCGCGCGATGGCCTGGAGCTTCGAGCACCCCCACGACGCCGCCGCCCGCGCCCACTACCGCGCCGAACAGCGCGCCGCGGTCCTCCGCGCGCTGGCGGCCTACGCCCCCGAGGCGACCGCCGTCTTCGACGTCGACTTCGGCCACACCGAACCGCAGCTCGTCGTCCCTTACGGCGGCCGCGTCCGGGTCGACGGCCCGGCCCGCCGGATCACCGTCACCTACTGACGGCCTCCCCGGCGCCGCCCGCCGCCCCCGACTGCCCGGGCGGAGCGCCCCGGCGGAGCGCCCCGGCGGGCGGGTGACACGCCGTCAGGACGGTTCGTCCGTAAGCGGAGCGTCGTCATCCGCCTACCCTGGGGCATGCGCAACTCCGCACGTCCGACCAGGGCGGCGCTCGCCGTCGCCGCCGCCACCGCCTGGACGGTCCTCCCGCAGCCCGCGTTCGCGGCGGAGGTCGGGGACTGGGCGGCGCTCAGCGGGGCGTTCGCGAACCCGACGGGGGTCGGGGGACAGGTGCGGCTCGGGGCGGACGTCGCCCAGGGCGCGGCCGTCGACCTGCGGCTCGCCGCCGGGAGCGCGCTCACCCTCGACCTGGACGGGCACCGGCTCGACGCCGTCAGCGTCAAGCTCGGCGCGGGCAGCACCCTCACCGTCACCGACACCGCCGCCACCCCCGGGCGCCTCACCGCCGCCTCGCCGCGTTCGGACGGTGCGGCCATCGCCACCGGCGGCGCCACCCTGGTCGTCCGGGGCCGGGCGGTCGTCGACGCCTCCGCCACCTACAACCAGGCGGCCGGGATCGGCGGCGACCAGGACCACCCCGGCGGCGGCACCGTCCTGATCACCGACCGCGCCCGGGTCACCGCCACCGGCGGCCCGTTCGCCGCCGGGATCGGCGGCGGCGACCGCGGTGACGGCGGCAGCACGACCATCTCCGGGGACGCCGTCGTCACCGCGAAGGCCACCGACGGCGCGGGCATCGGCGGCGGCGACTACCGCCCCGGCGGCACCGTCCGGATCACCGGCAACGCCACCGTCACCGCCACCAGCGAGGCCGGCGCGGGCATCGGCGGCGGCTACTGGGGCGGTGACGGCGGCGACGTCACCATCGACGGCGCCGCCACCGTCACCGCCACCAGCACCGAACGCGGCGCGGGCATCGGCGGCGGCCAGGCCGCGCTCACCACCCCGCCCACGGGCGGCAACGGCGGCACCGTCCTGATCGCCGGCACCGCGCGCGTCACCGCCACCGGCTCCCCCATCGGCGCGGGCATCGGCGGCGGAGCCAGTGCCTCGGGCGGCTCGCTGACCGTCCGCGACAATCCCGTCGTCACCGCCACCAGCGCCGGGCGCGGCGCGGGCGTCGGCGGCGGCCACCGCGGCACGGGCGGCGCCGTCGTGCTGGACGGCGGCACCGTCACCGCCGCCAACCAGGCCGCGTACGACTCCTCCGCCGTCGGCCAGGGCGCGGCGGGCGGCGGCTTCGGCTCGCTGGCCGTCCACGCCCCCGCCGTGCTGGTCGTCCCGCCCGGCGCGGCGCTGCGCGTCCCGCCCGGCGTCACCGTCACCGGCGACGGCTCCCTGCACAGCGGCGGCAGCGGCAGTGGCGACAGCGGCGGCGGCGACGGCGGCGGCGGTGCGCTGCGGGCCGGGAGGGCCGAGGGGGCCGGGGACGGGCTGGTGGTCAACCAGGGGGCGGTCCAACTGCCCACCGCGGGCGTCCAGTGGGAGCGGCTGGGCGTGCTGCCGAACAACTTCCTGGTCACCTTCGACGCCAACGGCGGCACCCCCACCGAGGCCGTCCGGGTGTTCGCCACCTCCTTCGCCGCCGGGGCCCGCACCGTCCCCGACCCGCCGACCCGGGCCGGCTTCGCCTTCACCGGCTGGAACACCGCCGCCGACGGCAGCGGCACGTCCGGCGGGATCGGCCCCGACACCCCGCTGAGCGCCGACCGCACCCTCTACGCCCAGTGGATCGCCGACACCAGCACCGCCCTCACCCCGCGCGGCACCCCCGAGGAGGGCGTCGACCTCCCCGTCGACCTGCGCGTCACCGCCGCCGACCCGTCCGCCGGCACCCCGCCCGGCACGGTCACCCTGTACGTCGACGGCGCCCCCGTCGGCACCGCCGCCCTGGACGCGGACGGGCGCGCCGTCCTGACCTACCGGCAGCCGACGGCGGGCCCGCACGTGCTGCACGCCGAGTACGCCCCGGCCACGGGCGAGTGGCGCGCCTCGCGCAGCCCGGACGTGCCGATCGAGGTGGCAAGTCCGTCGCCGGAGCCGTCCCCGGAGCCCTCCCCTTCGCCGAGCCCCGAGCCGGGGCCGGAGCCGGGGCCGGAGCCGACGCCTTCACCGGCGGCCGAACCGACACCCTCGCCGGGCCGTCCCGGCGGGCGGCTGCCGGCGACCGGGGCGGGCGGGCTCGGGCCGGTCGCCGCCGGGGCGGGGCTGGGGCTGGCGGTCGGCGGCGGAGTGCTGCTGTTCGCGCGCAACCGCCTGCGGCGGGGCGGCCGTTGAGCGCGGCCGGTGGCCTCCGGAGCCGGTAGCGGACCACCAGGACGTCGCCCGCGACCAGGGCGCGGGCCGACAGGCGGACCGGGTGCGCGGCGCCGTCGGGCGTCTGGAACCCGACACCCAGGACGGTGGGTCCGAGCGAGCCGGTGCACGAAGGGCTCCGGCGTGCTCCCGGCCGCTCCCGGCGTGCCCCCGGCCGGTTCCGGCCGGTTTCGGTGGAGCCCGACCGCCGGGCCCCGCGGGAGCGTTCGAAACCGGGTCCGGGCCGTCGCGTCCCTCCCGGGACCCGGCCTGGCCCGGCCGCCCGCCGACCACGTATCGTGGCCGGGATCGTAGCGTGGTGGGGGACACCACGGCGTACAGGCACGACGTCGCACGGGCGACGGACGGGGGCGGTGACCGAACGGTGGCTGACGTGGCATCGACGAGTGGCGGCGGCCCGGCGGACGCCGACCCGGAGGAGACGGTCAAGCTCCCGGCGAACACGCCCGTCCCGGAGCGGCCGCCCGTCCTCGAGAAGACGCTCGAAATCCCGCCCGGCGCGGATCCGTTCGCCACCTCCATCAACCTGGTGGTCCCGGACGCCGCGCTCAGCGCCACCCGCACCATCCCGCTGCCCACCCCCACCCCCGCCGGCGGCACCCCCCTCCCGCCGCCGCCCGCCACCGCCCCGCCCGGCGGCACCGGCTGGACCGGCACCTTCCAGGTCGCCCCCGCCGACCCCCAGCCCCCCGCCGCCCCCGCGCCGGCCGCCGTCCCCGGTGCGCCCGCCGCGTCCGGCCCGCTCGTCGCGCCCGCCGCGCCCGCCGCGCCCGTCGCGCACGGCATCGGCGGCGGACTGCGCGGACGCATCCTGGTCGTCGAGGGCGGCTACGGCGGCGGCCGCCGCTGGGGCCGCGGCGGCACCGGACAGCCCTCCGTGCTCTCCGCCGCGCTGGCCGGCGTCGCCCCCCAGGTGCTGCTCTCCGCCGACCAGGTCGACGCCGTCCACCTGCCCGGCGCCAGCGACCCGCAGACCGTGCTGGCCCACCTGCGTGCCGCCGCCCGCCACCCCGGCCCGCTGCTGATCCACCTCGGCGGCCACCTGATCACCGACCGGCGGGGTGAGCAGCTCTACCTCTCGCTGCGCGAGAACAAGCCCTCCGAGAGCCTGCCCTGGTCCGCCGTCGCCAACGAACTCCGGCACCGCGGCACCGAGTTGGACACCCTGGTGATCGGCGACCTGAGCGCCGACCAGGTGGTCTGGCCCGGTCTCGCCGCCACCGCCGGACAGCAACTCTCCGACGGCGTGCCGCTCTGGGCCATCGTCAACCACGACCCCGACCAACTGGGCACCTTCACCCGGGCGTTGATCGAGACCCTGCACCGCGGCCGACCCGGCGCCGAGCAGTTCCTCACCCCCGAACTCGTCCGCCAGCAGGTTCACTCGGTGCTGCGCCCCGACACCGTGGCGATCGCGGCCCACCCCGCGGACCGGCCCTACTTCCGCAACACCGCCCGGCAGATCGGCACCGGCGAACCGACCGCCGCCGCCCCGGCCGCGGCCCCCGCGCGCACCGAGAACGGCCCGCCGCCGGCCGCCGCCGCGCCCGAGCCCGCCCGGCCCCGGCTCGCCCCCGGCTGGACGCCGCGCGGCCTGGTCTCGCTGCGCAAGGCCGGCGTCCCGGCCACCCCGCCGCGCCGGAAGATGATCGTCTCGCTGGTCAAGGGCGAGCCGATGGTCCCCGAGGACGCGCTGACCGCCACCGGCACCATTCCGCTGGTCCCGCCCGGCGGGTCCGCGTCCGTCACGCCCGCCCCGTCCACCGAGCCCGCCGCGCGCGTCCCGCTGGGCAAGCCGGAGCCGGGCGCGCCCCGGGTCGACCTGGGCAAGGGCGGCACCCCGGTGGCCGACCCGCTCGCCGCGACCGTCCCGCTCGACAAGTCGGCCGCCGCCGCGCCGCTGCTCGAACGCGCCCCCGAGCCGGAGCCCGCCCCCCGGCACGACCCGCTCGCCGCCACCACCCCGCTGCCCGGCCCGGCCGCCGCCCCGGCGACCGTCCCGCCCGGCGGGCCGGACGGCTCCGGCGCGCCCGACGCCGTGCGGCTCGGCAAGCCGGCCCCGGCCCCCGCCCCCGTCGCACCGGATTCGCCGCCGCCCGGACAGGTGCCGCCGCAGGAGTACCTGGAGGCGATCGGGGACATCGTCCGCAGCGCCGAGGCGGGCGACCACGACACCGCGTCCGCGCTCGCCCTCGCGCTGGAGGAGAAGGCCGTCGGCGCGTACGGGGCGCACGCGACCGTCGTGCTGCAGGTCCGTCAGGTCCGCGCCCACGTCAGCCGGGTCGGCGGCCGGCCCGCCGTCGCCGCCGAGCTGTACCGCGAGGTCGCCGCCACGCTGCTGCGCACCGACGGCCCCGAGCACCCCGAGACCCAGCGCGCCGTCACCAACGCCGAGGCCTGCTGGCGCGCCGTCGGGGACACCGCGGAGGCGATCCGGATCGCCCCCGACATCATCGAGCTGCGCGCCCACCTCCCCGGCCCCGACAACCGCAAGCTCCGCGCCGCCGAACGCTACCTGCGCCAGCTCGCGGAGGCCCGCGGCTAGGCCCGCGTCCTCCCGCCGGGCCGGTCCGCGGGCGCGCGGCGGTGCTTGGTGTGCGACCCGGTGGCGGGGGGATCCGGCCGGTCTGGTGGAATGCCGCCACTGGGACGGCCCGCCGGGCCGTCCGCATTCGTGTGGGGAGGACGGATTGAATCCGATCCGTGGGTTGCGGGGGTTCGCCGCCACCGTGGCGCTGGCCGTGACCATGACCGCCGCGCCGGTCGCCCTGGTGCTGGGGAGCGCGCCGCCGGCACAGGCGTCGGACAACGGTCTGGCGGCCACGCCGCCGATGGGGTGGAACGACTGGAACGCCTTCGGGTGCGACGGGCTCAACGAGGGGCTGGTGGAGAGGACGGCCGACTTCCTGGTCTCCTCCGGCCTGCGGGACGCGGGCTACCAGTACGTGAACCTGGACGACTGCTGGATGAAGTCGGCGACGGGCTGGAACGACCCGACCAACGGCCGCGACGCCGCGGGCCGGCTGCAGCCGGACCCGGTGAAGTTCCCGCACGGGATCGACGGGGTGGCCCGCTACGTCCACTCCAAGGGGTTGAAGCTCGGCATCTACGAGAGCGCGGGCTGGCGCACCTGCGCGTTCCCGGCCGTCCCGGGGACCGACCGGTACTTCCCCGGCAGCATGGGCCACGAGGCCGTCGACGCCCAGACCTTCGCGGACTGGGGCGTCGACCTGCTGAAGTACGACAACTGCGGCAACTTCTACAAGCCGTACGACCCCTCGGTGCCCGCCGGGAAGGACTGGGCGGACCGGTTCCCGGTCATGGGGCAGGCGTTGAGGAACACCGGCCGTCCGATCGTCTACAGCCTGTGCTCGCCGGGCGAGCCGAACGTCGCGCTCGCGCCGCAGGTCGGGAACATGTGGCGCACGTACAAGGACATCTCGCCCACCTGGTCGGTGCCGGCCGACAGCGCCTACGGGTCGCTGCTGGACAACTACCACGAGAACGCGAAGTTCGCGTCCTCGGCGCGTCCCGGTGCCTGGAACGACCCCGACATGCTGGAGATCGGCACCACGACCTCCATGGGCACCCTGACCCCGGACGAGGCGCGCTCCGAGTTCAGCCTGTGGGCCGTGATGGCGGCGCCGCTGATCGCCGGGACGGACCTGACCACCGCCTCCCCCGAGACCCTGGCCATCTACGGCAACCGGGACGTGATCGCGGTCGACCAGGACCCGCTGGGCAGGCAGGGCGTGCCGGTGCCGTCGGCGCCGGGCACGTCGATCATGGCGAAGCCGCTGGCCGGCGGCGACGTGGCGGTGACGCTGTTCAACGAGAGCGACACGACGCGGACCATCGCCACCACCACGTCCGCCATCGGCCTGCCGGCGTCGCCGTCGTTCCGCCTCACCGACCTGTGGGCGCACACCACCGGCAGCAGCACCGGGATCGTCTCGGCGACCGTGGCCCCGCACGCCACCGTGATGTACCGGGTGTCGCCGGGCGCCCCGGGGCGGGTGTCGCTGCAGATGACCGACAGCGGCGGCGCGATGGCCGCGCAGGTCGGCGACCTCGCCACCGGGGGCTTCGCCCCGCAGTGGTCGCACCCGGAGGGTTCCGGCCTGACCGGTCTGACCAGCATCTCGGCCGGCACGCTGGTGCACGTCTACGGGATCGCCGGCGGCCGGGTGTTCGGTGAGGACCTGGACACCGTGACGGGCCGGTGGAGCGGCTGGCGGGAGATCCCCGGCGGCGCGACCGGGGTCCGGGACATCAGTGCGAGCATCGTCGGCAACGTGGTGCAGTTGCTGATCGCGGGCTGGGACGGGTCGATGTGGCTCCAGCGCGGCGACTACAACGCCGGTCACTTCGACACGGGGTGGACCCGGGCCGACGACGCCCCGCTGTCCAGGCTGACCAGCGTGGCGTCCGGCACCAAGGTGCACATCTACGCCATCGCGCTCGGCCGGGTCTACGGCGAGGACCTGGACACCGTGACGGGCGCGTTCAGCGGCTGGCACGAGATCCCCGGCGGCGCGACCGGGGCCTCCGACATCACCGCGAGCATCGTCGGCAACGTGGTGTACCTGGAGATCGTCGGCGGGAACCGGACCATGTTCGGCCAGGTCGGCGACTACAACGCCGGCCACTTCGCCCAGGCGTGGACCCAGCTGCCCGGCAGCGGCCTCGGCGCGCTCACCAGTGTGGCCTCCGGCAGTCGCGTGCACGTCTACGGGACGGCGGGCGGCCTGGTGTTCGGCAGCGAACTGGACACCGCCACCGGCCGCTGGAGCGACTGGAGCCAGGTGCCCGGCAACGCCGTCAACGCGGCGGACCTGACGGTGGCGGCCGTCGCCTGACTCCGGCGGGAACCCCCGGCCGGCGGGCCTCCCGCCGGCCGGGACGGGGCCGGTCACCGATTCGGTGGCCGGCCCCGTCGGCTTCGGGCCCGGGGTGCCGGACGACGGGACGACGGACGACGGGTGCCGGGTGTCGGATGCCGGGTGCTGGCGGGGGGTGCCGGCGAGGGCGTGTCGGGCCTTCACGGCCTCCGGCCCCGCGGGCGCCCCTCAGTCGCGGATCTCGGCGAGCGACTCGGCCATGGCCTCGCGGGCACGGGTGAACCAGTCGGCGAGGACGGCGACTTCGGCGGGGGAGTAGTCGGCGAACAGGGCGGCCAGGCGGCCGTAGAAGGGGCCGTAGACCTGGAGGATCCGGTCCTGGGCGTCGTCGGACATGGTGATCCGGACCCGGCGGCGGTCGGCGGGGTCGGCCTCGCGGCGGGCGTAGCCGGCCTTCTCCAGGCGGTTGAGGACGCCGGTGACGGCCCCGGTGGTGAGCTGGGCGCGTTCGGCCAGGTCGCCCGCGGCGAGTGGTGCGCCGGACTGCGCGGCCTCGATCACGAAGCCCAGGCAGGTCAGGTCCGTGGTGTTCAGGCCGAGCCGGGCGGCGATGTCGTGCTGGCCGAACTGGGCCAGGGCGATCATCCGGTCCATGGCCTGCAGGGCCTGCTCCGGGGTGGCCCGGGGGCGGGGCTTGCCCTCCACTCGAAATCTCCTTAGCATCTAAGTTACTTAGCTCGTGAGATAAATGGTCGGTGGGGGCGCCAATCCCCCGCTCCGGCCCGTCTCCGCACCCGCCCATCACACCAAACGAGGACGCATGAACGCACACGGCGACCACGACATGGGGCACACCGTCGCCGGCTGGACCGGCACGGCCCTCGGCATCCTGGCCTTCACCACGGCCGGCGCGGGCCTGGTCCTGGCGTCACCCGCCGCTCTGTGGAGCGGCGTCGCGCTCGCTCCGGCCGCGGCGCTCGCCACCTGGCTGCTGCACCTGGCCGGCTGGGGCAAGCCCAGCGGGCCGCGGCCGCCCGACCAGCGGCACTGGCGCGTCCGGGACCACTCGGCCCGGGCCGGTCACCCCGGCTGCGCGGGCTGCCGGCTGGCCCTGCGCGGCCGGGCCCGGCGGGCGCCGACGGCCGCCCGCCCGGCCGCCCGCACGGCCGGGGCGGCCGGCTGACCGCTCCGGGCGTGCGGGGCGGTGTCCGCCGCCGGGGAGCCGTCGTCCGTGAAGTCCCACTGCTCCGGAGGGTTCTCGCCCACGCGACGGTCCTCTCCGGGTCGGGTCGCGCTGCTCGGGCGGCCCGCGACGGGCGCTACTCTCCCGGGCATGCCGTCCTCCCGCTTCCACGCCGTGGTGTTCGACTTCTTCGGCACGCTCACCCCCGCGGTCCCGTCCCGGGTGTGGGACGAGCACGCCGCCCGCAGTGCGGCCCCGCTGGGGATCGCGCCGGAGCGGTGGCGGCGGGCCTGGGACGAGTCGTGGGAGGAGCGGGCGACCGGGCGGCTGCGCGGACTGCGGGAGACCGTCGTCGAGTTGGCGGCCCGCTGCGGGGTGCCGGAGCCGGCCGGGTCGGCGCTGTGGCAGGCCTGCGAGGCCCGGCGCGCGGCGCAGCGGGAGCTGTTCGAGGTGCGGCCGGAGGCGCCGGGGGTGCTGGAGGGGATCCGCCGGGCCGACGTGCGGATCGGGGTGCTCAGCGACTGCTCGTCCGAACTCGCCGACGACTGGGCGCTGTTGCCGGTCTCCCGCTGGGTGGACACCGCGGTCTTCTCCTGCCGGGAGGGCCGCCGCAAGCCCGATCCGGCGCTGTACGCCGAGGTGGTGCGGCGGCTCGGCGTCACCCCCGAGCGCTGCCTGTACGTGGGTGACGGCGACGGCCGGGAGCTCAGCGGCGCGGCCGCCGCCGGGATGACCGCCGTCCAGCTGCGTGCCGAGGACTGGGCCGAGCACGAGGCCGAGGACCGCGAGTCCGACTGGACGGGCCGGCGGGCCGCGAGCCTGGTCCAGGTCTCGACCGGACTCGACTACCCGGGCGTCCTCCAGCCGGAGTCCGAACGCCCGCCCGCCGGACCGGCCCCCGTCCCGCCGCAGGCCGGGGCGGCCGCTCCGGACGGGCGGGCGGAGCCGGGGCGGGCCCGCCGGTGGCCCCGGCGCTGAACGCCGGCTCGCTCAGCGCGCGCCGCCGTTGACGTACAGGGTCTGGCCGCTGACGTACGAGGCGTCCTCGCTGGCCAGGAAGGCGACCACGGCGGCGACCTCCTCGGGGCGGCCGACGCGGCGCAGCGGCGTGCGGGCGGCGACCTCGGCCTGGTGGTCCTCGGGGGTGGCGCCGACGCGTTCGGCGGTCGCGGCGGTCATCGAGGTGGCGATGTAGCCGGGGGCGACGGCGTTCACGTTGACGTTGTAGGGGCCAAGTTCGATGGCCAGGGTCGCGGTGAGGCCCTGGATGCCGGCCTTGGCCGCCGCGTAGTTGGCCTGGCCGCGATTGCCCAGCGCGGAGCGCGAGCTGAGCGAGACGATCTTGCCGTACTTCTGCGCGACGAAGTACCGCTGCGCGACGTGCGCGCAGTTGTAGGCGCTGGTCAGGTTGACCGCGAGCACGGTGTCCCAGTCCTGCTTGGGCATCTTGAAGAACAGGTTGTCGCGGGTGATCCCGGCGTTGTTGACCAGGACGTGCACCCCGCCCAACTCCTCGACCACGGCGGCGAACACGGCCTCCACCGCGTCGTAGTCCGCCACGTCGCAGCCGAACCCGCGCGCTCGGCCGCCGGCCGAGGTGATCTCCTTGACGGTGCCCTCGGCGCGCTCCGCCGTGAGGTCGACCACGGCCACCGCCGCGCCCTCCGCAGCCAGCAGCCGGGCCGTCGCCGCACCGATGCCCTGCGCGGCCCCGGTCACCACCGCCACCTTGCCGTCGAACCTGCCCATCGCCGCACTCCGTTCCTGACGTTCCGTCATGTCTGTTGTTGAATCAGGGGGTTCAGTCGCGCTCGACCAGGACGGCGGAGCCCTGTCCGACACCGACGCACATGGTGGCCAGGCCGCGGCGGGCGCCGGTGCGGCGCATCCGGTGCAGCAGGGTGGTGAGGATCCGGGCACCGGAGCAGCCCAGCGGGTGGCCGAGCGCGATCGCCCCGCCGGAGGGGTTGACCAACTCCGGGTCGATCCCCAACTCGCGTACGGAGGCCAGCGCCTGGGCGGCGAACGCCTCGTTGAACTCGGCGGTCTCCAGGTCGGTGAGCTTCCAGCCGGAGCGCTCCAGCACCCGCCGGGTGGCCGGCACCGGTCCGATGCCCATCACGTCCGGGTGCACGCCCGCCGAGGCGCCCGCCACGTACCGGCCGAGCGGCTCCAACTCCAGCTCGGCCAGGGCTCGTTCGCTGACCAGCAGCAGCGCGGCGGCGCCGTCGTTCATCGGCGAGGCGTTGCCCGCGGTGACCGTCCCGCCCGGCCGGAACACCGGCTTCAGGGCGGCGAGCTTCTCGGCGGTGCTGTCGGGCCGGATCGACTCGTCGCGGTCGACCACCGTCCCGTCCGGCCTTGCCACGGGCAGCAGTTCGGCGTCGAAGTGCCCCGACTCCCGCGCGGCGGCGGCCAGTCGGTGGCTGCGCAGGGCGAACGCGTCCTGTGCGGCGCGGTCGACGCCGTAGCGGGCGGCGACCTCCTCGGCGGTCTCGCCCATCGACAGGACGCCGTGCAGCTCGCGCATCCGCGGGTTGGTCAGGCGCCAGCCGAGCCGGGTGTCGAAGGTCTCCATCCGGTGCGGCAGCGCCTCGTCCGGGCGGGGCAGCACGAACGGGGCGCGGCTCATCGACTCGCAGCCGCCCGCGACGACGACGTCCGCCTCGCCGGAGCCGATCGCCCGGGCGGCCGAGGTGACGGCCTCCATCCCGGACGCGCAGAGCCGGTTGACGGTCGCGCCCGGCACGCTGTCGGGCAGCCCGGCCAGCAGGACGGCCATCCGGGCCAGGTTGCGGTTGTCCTCGCCGGCCTGGTTGGCGGCGCCCCAGTACACGTCGTCGATCCGCGCCGGGTCCAGCGCGGGCACCTCGGCGAGCAGTCCGCGCAGCACGGCCGCCGACAGGTCGTCGGGCCGGACGGCGGACAGTGCGCCGCGCAGCCGCCCGATCGGGGTGCGGCGGGCGGCGGCGATGAAGACCGGAAGCACTTCGGCGGGCTCCTTGTCGGAAGGTCGAACGGTCGGAAGGTCGAACGGTCGGAAAGGGGGCGGGGCGGGGGAGGGCCGGGTCAGAAGGCGTTGACGCCGGTCAGCGAGCGCCCGATGAGCAGCTTGTGGATCTGACTGGTGCCCTCGTACAGGGTCATCACCCGGGCGTCGCGCAGGTACTTGCCGACCGGGTACTCGTCGATGAAGCCGTAACCGCCGAAGACCTGCAGCGCGTTGTTGGCGCAGCGCACCGCCGCCTCGGAGGCGAACAGCTTGGCGACCGAGGACTCGGTGGCGAACGGCAGGCCGCGGTCGACCAGGTCGGCGACCCGCCAGGTCAGCAGCCGGGCCGCGTCGACGTCGACGGCGATGTCGGCCAGCAGCTCCTGCACCAACTGGTGGGCGGCGATGGGCTTTCCGAACTGCTTGCGCTCCCCGGCGTAGCGCACCGCCGCGTCCAGCGCGGCCTGCGCGATGCCGACGCAGCCCGCCGCGACCGACATCCGGCCCTTGGCGAGGGCCGCCATCGCGACCGTGAAGCCCTTGCCGACCTCGCCCAGCCGCGCACCGTCCGGCACCCGGACCCGGTCGAGGACCAGCTCGGCGGTGGCCTGCCCGCGCAGGCCCAACTTGCCGTGCACCAGCCGCCGTTCGAAGCCGGGCGCGTCGGTGGGCACCAGGAAGGCGGTCACCCCGCGGTGCCCGGACCCGCCGCTGCGGGCGAAGACCAGGGCAACGTCCGCCCACGTCCCGTTGGTGATGAACATCTTCGTGCCGGAGAGCAGCCAGTCGTCGCCGTCGCGCTCGGCCCGGGTGGTCAGGTTCGCCGCGTCCGAACCGGTGCCGGGCTCGGTCAGCGCGAAGCAGCCCAGCGCCTCGCCCGAGCACAGCCGGGGCAGCCAGGCGCGCTTCTGCTCCTCGGTGCCGAACGCGCCGACCGACTTGGCGACCAGCCCCAGCGAGACCGACACCACGCCGCGCACCGAGGAGTCGCCGCGTCCCAGCTCCTCCAGCACCAGGCAGTACGCCAGGTGGTCGCCGCCGCTGCCGCCGTACTCCTCCGGCAGGGTCAGGCCGAGGAAGCCCAGGTCGCCGAGCTTCCGGACGACGCCCAGGTCGATCGACTCGGCCCGGTCCCACTCGGCCGCGAACGGCACGATCTCCCGGTCGGTGAACGCGGCCGCCAGCTCCCGCACGGCGGCCTGCTCCTCGGTCAGTTCCAGGTCCACGCGGCGACACCCCGAACGCTCGACACCCTCGACGATCCTGCGGCGCCCGTAAAACTAGCACTGCAAGTTTTAAGGTGACTGTAGCCCGCACCGGCCCGCGGCGGAAGAGCACCCCGCAGGACCGGCGGCGGCACCTGAGACAATGACCCCCGACCCGGCCCGACCCCCTCGGCCCGACCCCCGTCCGACCCCCCGTCCGACCCCCGCGCGCCCCAGGAGGCGGAGATCGCCCGACCCCGCACCCCCCTGCTCAGCCGCGACCGGATCATCACCGCCGCGCTCGCCCTGGTCGACGCCGAGGGCCTGGCCGCCCTCTCCACCCGCCGCCTGGCCGCCGAACTCTCGGTCAGCGGACCCTCGCTGTACAACCACTTCGCCACCAAGGACGAACTGCTCGACGCCGTCGTCGACAGTGTGATGGGCGAGGTCGACCTCACCGTGTTCGACGCGCCGGACGACTGGCGCACCGCGCTGCGCGCCTGGGCCCGCTCCTACCGCGCCGCCCTGGCCGCCCACCCCCACCTGGTCCCCGTCCTCGCCCAGGGCCCCGGCCGCCGCCCCAACGCGCTGCGCCTCGCCGACGCCGTCTTCGGCTGCCTGGTCGAGGCCGGCTGGCCGCGCGGCCAGGCCACCCGGATCGGCGCCCTGATGCGCTACTTCGTCACCGGCTCCGCGCTCGGCTCCTTCGCCGCCGGCTTCCCCGACGACGCCGCGCTCTACGCCGCCGCCGACTACCCCCACCTCGGCGACGCCCACCGCCTCGCCGAACACCGCCGGGCCGTCGACGAGGGCGCCTTCGACACCGGCCTGGACGCCCTCCTCGACGGCCTGGACCTGCGCTACCGCCGCCTGAACCCCTGAGCCGGCGCCACTACCCGGCCTCGTGGTCGCGGCAGCCCCCGACGCACGCCCCGGGCTCCGGCAGCGTCCAGTGGAACGGCAGGAAGTCCATCGCCGCCCGCGAGTCCGCGACGAGCTCCGGCAGGCCCACCGGGCGGCGCAGCAGGCAGCGGTGGCGCAGCAGCTCCTCGGCCTCCGCCCGGGTCAGCCCTTGCACCCGGTGGTGGTCCGACAGCCGCTCGGGACGCGGGACGACGTTCAGCCGGTCGCCGTCCGCCGTCCGGAAGTCCATCCGGTGGCGGGTGCCCCACTGCGAGTTCGACCCCCAGCCGTGCGAGAGGTCCACCGGCCGCCGCCCGCGCCGCCGGAACGCCCAGTACACCGGCGAGGCGTCCGCCCAGCCCGGCTCGGCCACCCGGGCGCCCGCCCGGACCCGCACGCCGGCGCGGGTGAACAGCAGCTCGCCGAGGACGAACCCCGGCCAGAGCACGTCCAGCAGCTCGATCGGCGCGTCCGGGTCCTCGGCGGGCACCAGCTCGGCGATCTCGTGCAGGAACGGGTCGAAGCCGTCCGCCGCGCCGACCTCCGCCATCCCGAGCCGGGCGAAGAACGCCCGGTAGCCCGCCGGGTCGAGGCCCGGCCGGGTCCCGTCCCGGGCCGGCTCGTCGCCGTACGGGGGCTGGAACCCCAGGGCGAGCGTGTCCGCGGTCCGGCTCAGCGCGTACAGCTCCTCCTCCAGCCGGTTCTGCTCCTCCCTCGGCCGCGCGGTGAACGTGTCGTACGCGGCCGCCGCCGCCAGCCGCTCCGGGTAGCCGGGCAGCGCCTGCGCCGCCCAGCCGTCCAGCACCTCCGCCGTCGTGCCGGTGCCGCCCATCCACATCAGCGCCTCGTACAACTCCCGGCCCGCGCCCAGCGGTTCGGAGCCGGAGGTCGGGAACAGCGCCTTGCGCAGCGCCCGCCGGACCTCGCCGACCGGATCGCCCGCGTGGTAGGGGTGTTCGCTGGGCTCGATGCCGTCCAGGAACTCCTGGTAGCGCAGTGCGAAGTGCACGTGCACCAGGGGGGCGGCCAGCTCCAGCGCGTGCTCCGGGCGGCTGTCGGGGGCCAGTTCGCGCCAGGCCGCCACCCAGCGGGAGCGCAGGTCCGCCCAGCGGTCGGGGGAGAGGAACGGCGCCGGGCGCAGGCCGTCCAGGGCCGGGTGGCCCCAGGCGGCGTCGGAGAAGTCCAGGACGGTCGCCCGCTCGCCGTCGAAGCGCCAGTTGCCCGGGTGGAAGTCGCCGTGCACCAGGGTCGACGGCAGCCCGCAGCGGTCGAGTCGCTCCGCCAGGTCGGGCAGTCGCTCGGCCAGTCTCCGGGCCTGCGCGTACTCCGCCGCCGACAGCTCGGGGCGCAGCCGCTCCAGCAGCGCCGGGAAGCGGGCGGCCAGTGCGGCCGGTGAGCAGTCCGCCAGCCCGTCCGGGCCGTCCGGCGCGGTCGCCGCCTGGACGGCCGCCCACCGGTCGACGACGCTCAGCATGCCGTCCTCCGGGGCGCCCCAGCAGTCCACGCCCGGTACGTCCGCGAGCAGTGCGCGCCGCCCGTCCGAGGCCAGCACCGTGGGGGCCAGGCCCGGCCGGGCCGCCTCGATCCGGGCGATCACCGCTGCCTCCGGCACCGCGAACGGCGGCGTGCTCTTCAGCCAGACCGGGCCCCCGGCGGTCGGGAACCGCGACAGCGCCGACAGGTTCCAGCTCCGCACCTGCTCCACCGGGCCGGTCCTGGGACGGCCGAGCTTCGCCAACTCGCCGTCCGCCCAGGCCCATTCGGCTGCCAGGCCGTCCGCCGAGGCCCAGCCCAGCCGCAGCGGGTGCCCGGTGTCGGCCACCTCCGTCGGGGTCAGCGCGCCGGTAGGGGCCTCGGACGCCACCGCCAGGTACACCACCTCGCCGCCACCACCGCCCTCGCCGCCCGTCACCGACAGCAGCCGCAGCACCGCCAGCGGCGCCCCCGCCAGCCGGGAGGCCACCTCGGCCACCTCGCCGACCTGCGCCCAGTAGGGCGACGCGGTCGCGAACGGCCCCACCGCCCCCACGCGTTCGCCCCGCCACTCGACCACGACGGTCGCCGTCCGCTGCTCAGTCGTCTGCACCGGGGAATTCTCCGGACCGCGCCCGGTGCCCGCCACCGAATATCGGACACCGGGCGCGGCGGCCCCTACCCGTCCAGCAGGGCCGTGCGCAGGAAGCCGAGCACCTCCGCCCGCGCGGCGCGCGCCTGGGCTTCGAGGGCGGGCAGGCCCGGCAGGGTCAGGAAGGCGTGCGGGGCGCCCGGGTACTCGACCAGCCTGGTCGGGACCCCCGTCGCGCGCAGCCGTTCGGCGTGGCGGCGGCCGTGGTCGGCGACCGCGTCCAGGGTCGGCACCAGCACCAGCGCCGGAGCCGTCGCACCCAGCCGGTCCGCGTGCAGCGGCGACAGCGCCCGGGCCTCGGCCGGGTCGCCCGAAGGGATGCCGAGCCGCCGCACCAGGCGCAGCAGCGGCAGGGTCGGGCCGGGCCGCTCCCCGTGCGCGGCGACCGACGGGTGGTCGAGCATCGCGGCGGTGACGTCCACCACCGGGTTGACCAGCACCTGGGCCCGCAGCGGCAGGCCCTCGTCCACCGCCCGGACGGCCGACAGGGCGCTGATCAGCGCGCCGCAGCTCTCGCCGAAGACCGCCACCCGCGCCGGGTCGACCCCCCACCGCCCGGCGTCGCGCACCAGCCGGGCCAGCACGTCCCAGCCGTCGGCGGCGGCGTCCGCGAGCGGGAGGCCGGGGGCCAGCAGCCGGTGCTCGACCGAGACGACCAGGGCGGGCAGGCGGGCCGCGAGGTGGCTGTTCGTCCAGTCACACTGCGTCGCCGTGCCGACGATCCCGCCACCGTGGACGTGCACCACCAGCGGCAGCGGGTCCCCGGCGGCGGCCGGGCGGTGCACCCGGACCGACAGCTCGCGGCTGGGCAGCGCGAGGACGTGCCACTCGCCCGGCGCGTCCGGGTCCGGCGCGCCGAGCACCGCCCGGGCGGCCGGCGAGCGGCGGAAGCGGTTCTCGGCCTCGGCGTAGGCCGCCAACTCCTCGGCGGTGACCGTGTCGTAGTCCGGCTCCGGCGGCCTGGCCGGGTTGCTGTCCATGGTGTGCTCCCCCTCCCGGCGCCCGCGCCGGGTGCGTGTCGTCGTGGTGCCGTGCGCCCATTAATGCACGCACCGCGTGCAACATCAAGTGCACAGGTGGGCGCACTCCTGCGGGCATGGAATAGGCTGGAGCCGGACGCGACGGAGGAGGGGCCAGATGACCGGCCGCAGGCGATGGACCACCGAGGAGATCCTCGACAAGGCGGCGGAACTGCTGCGCACCGGCGACACCGAGGCCTTCAGCGTGCGCCGGCTCGCCGCCGCGCTCGGCACCGACTCCTCCAGCCTCTACCGGCACTTCCGCAACAAGACCGAACTGCTGCGCGAGGTCGCCGACCGGGTCCTGCGGGACGCCATGGCCGACCACCGCACCGAGGACGCCGCCGACTGGAAGGAGCGCGTCACCGCCCTGGCGCTGCGCCTGCGCGCCGGCTTCGCCGAACAGCCGCAACTCGCCGCGATCTGGGGACGCTACGGGTCCGGCGGGACCGGATCCCGGCTGGTGATGGAGGAGTTGCTGCGGATCCTGCGCGACGCCGGCCTGCCGGACGCGCAGGTCCCGGTGCGCTACCACCGCCTGGTGGTGCTGCTCTCCGCGCTGATCTCCGCCGAGGGCGGCCTGGGGACGATCACGCCCGAGGAGTACGAACAGGGGCGGGAGCAGTTCCGGGTCGCCGTGCTCGGCGCCGACCCCGAGCGCTTCCCGAACCTGGCCCACTACGCCCGCGAGCTGCGTCCGCTCGGCGCGGACCGCCGGGCCGCGTTCGAGGAGCTGCTGGCCGTCCAACTCGCGGACGTCGAAGCCTCCCTGCCCTGACCGCCGGGCCCCGCCGCCCCGCACCCGTTTCGGGAGGAGGCCGTAACCGGCGCGCCCCCGGGGAGTTGCACCGGGAGGTGGACCCCCTCCGCCCCGTGGGCAGCGGTCCTGCCCGGTGGCGGGCCGGCCCCGGCGGTCGGCGGCGGAGGTGACGGACATGGCGGGACGCGTACGGGTGGGCAGGCCGCTGGCGGCGGGCGCGGTCGCGGACCGGTACGACGCGGTGGTGGTCGGCTCCGGCGCCGGCGGGCTCACCACCGCGGTCTGCCTGGCCCGCCAGGGACGCCGGGTGGCGGTGTTCGAACAGCACTACACCGCGGGCGGCTACACCCACGCCTACCGGCGCCGCGACTGGGAGTGGGACGTCGGCATCCACTACGTCGGCCAGCTGGCGCCGCGCGAGCCGGTCCGGGTGGTCTCCGACTACCTGACCGGCGGCACGCTGCGCTGGGCCCCGGTCGGGGACCCGTGCGACGAGTACCGGCTGGCGGACGAGACGCACCGGGGCCCGGTCGGCTTCGCCGCCCACCGGGCCGAACTGATCGCCCGCTTCCCCGCCGAACGGCCCGGCATCGAGGCCCTGTTCGCCCTGGTGGGGCGGTGCCGGGCGGTGCTCCCCGCCCTGGCGCTGGGCCGCCTCTCGGGCCCGGTGGCGCGGCGGCTGGCCCGCCCGCTGCGGGCACTGGCGGTACCGCCCGAGGCGATGCGCCCGGCCCGGGAGGTGGTGCGGGGGCTGATCGGTGACGAGCGCCTGCGGCAGGCCGTCCTCACCCGCAGCGCCCTGCTGCTGGCCGACTCCACCGCCAACCTGCCGTTCTTCCTGCTCGCCGTGATGTTCGAGCACTTCCGGACCGGGGCCTGGTACCCGGTGGGCGGCAGCGCCGCGATCGCCTGCGCGATGCTCGACCCGATCCGGGCCGCGGGCGGGGAGGTCTTCGTCCGCGCACCGGTCGCCCGGATCGAACTGGACGGGACCCGGGCCACCGGCGTGCGCCTGGCGGACGGCACCCCGGTGCGCGCCCCGGTGGTGGTCAGCGCGGCGGGCGCGCACCACACCTACCGCACCCTGCTGCCGGCCCCGGGCCCCGGACGGCCGCACCCCGCCGCGGACCGCCTGGACGGCATGCGGCGCGGATTCCCGTTCGTGGTGCTCTTCCTCGGCCTCGACGGCGACCCCGCCGAACTCGGCCTCCCCCGGCACAACCTCATGGTCACCGACGGGGACTGCGACGCCTTCTTCGACGGCACCGGCGGGCGCACCAGCGGCTGCTTCCTCTCCTTCTCCTGCGCCAAGGACCCGACCTGGACCGCCCGCAACCCCGGCCGGTCGACCGGCGAGATCCTCGCCTACGTCCACCCGGAGCTGTTCGCGCCCTTCCACGGCGCGCCCCCGCCCCACCGTGACCCGGCCTACCTGGAGCTGAAGGCCGAACTCGCCGCCCACCTCCTCGGCGTCCTCCACCGCCACCTGCCCCGCACCCGCGGCCGGGTCGCCTACCACGAGCTCGGCACCCCGCTGACGGCCGAACGCTTCACCGCCTGGCCCGGCGGCAGCCTCTACGGGCTCGCCAAGGACGTCACGGCCTTCGGCGACGGCCGCCGACCCGGCCGGGCGGACTGGCTGCGCCCGCGCACCGCGATCGACGGCCTCTACCTCTCCGGTCAGGACTGCCTGGCCGGGGGCTTCCTCGGCGCGGTCACCGGCGGCCTGCTCGCCGCCCACGAGGCGTTGGACCGGCCGGGCCGCGCCCGCCTGTGGGCGGGCCTGCTGCGGCAGGGCGTCCGCCCGCCGGCCCCGCCCGGGCCAGGCCGGACCTGACCGGGCCAGACCTGACCGGACCGGGCCTGGGCGGCCCGGCCCGGACACCGGCGCCGGGCCGGTCAGCCGGTCAGCCGGTCAGTCGGAGCCGTCCTCCGACGGGCTGGCCAGGGACAGGCCGAAGCGTCCCTCGTCGTCGGTCCACCAGTCGGCCAGGCGCAGGCCGGCCGCGAACAGCTCGCGCTCGACGCGCTCGCGGCGGAACTTCGCCGAGACCTCGGTGTACAGCTCCTCGCCGGCCTCGAAGTGCACCGGCAGGCCGAGTTCGGCGACCTTCACGGTCTGCGCGCGCCGGGCGCGCAGCCGCATCTCGATCCACTCGTTCTCGGCGTCCCAGAGCGCCACGTGCTCGAACTGCTCCGGTTCGAAGTCGGCGTTCAGCTCCCGGTTCAGCACCGACAGCAGGTTGCGGTTGAACGCGGCCGTGACGCCCGCCGCGTCGTCGTACGCGGCGACCAGCACGGCGGGGTCCTTGACCAGGTCGGTGCCGAGCAGCAGCCAGTCTCCGGGCAGGAGTTGGGCCCGCAGACCGGTCAGGAACGCGGCGCGTTCGGCGGGCAGCAGGTTGCCGAGGGTGCCGCCGAGGAACACCACCAGGCGCGGGCCGCCGCCCTCGGGCAGGCCCAGGCCGGCGGTGAAGTCGGAGAGCACGGCGGACACCTCGAGGCCCGGGTACTCGACGGTCAGCGCCTTCGCGGCCGATTCGAGGGCGCTCTCGCTGACGTCCACCGGCACGTACCGCTCCAGGGTGCCGGCGGCGCGCAGCGCGTCCAGTAGCAGGCGGGTCTTCTCCGAGGAGCCGGAGCCGAGTTCGACCAGGGTGCGGGCGCCGGTGGTGGCGGCGATCTCGGCGGCGCGGGCGGCCAGGATCTCCCGCTCGGCCCGGGTCGGGTAGTACTCGGGCAGCCGGGTGATCTCCTCGAACAGCTCGGAGCCGCGGGCGTCGTAGAACCACTTCGGGGGCAGCCGCTTGGGGTGCGAGGTCAGCCCGGCCAGCACGTCCGCGCGCAGCGCGTGGTGCAGGTGGTCGGGGGGCAGCAGGCGGGTGAGCTGGTATCCGGTCACCGGGGTGCGTCCTCTCGGGTGCGCGGGCCGACGGGGGCCAGCGGGATCAGCGAGCTGCCGGCCGCGTCGGCCACCAGCAGGGTGCGGTCGGGGACTTCGGACCAGCCGGGCCCGTCGTCGAACGGCTCGGAGGCGACCAGGACGGAGCCGTCCGGGTCACGGCGCTGGAACAGGGTGTCGCCCCAGGCGGTGGCCGCGATCGACGTGCCGTCGGTGGCCAGCAGGTTGATCCGGGCGTCGGCGGTCCCGGCCGCCAGCAGGCAGACCTCGGCGAGCGCGTCGCCGAGCTTCACCCCCGCCCGCAGCCGGTTCAGCGCCAGCGCCCACAGCAGAGCCGAGTCGGTGCGCGCCTCCAGCTCCAACAGCTCGGTGGCGGGCAGCAGTTCGGCCAGCGGGGCGAAGGCGTCCGGCCAGCCCGGCAGCGCGCCGTTGTGGCTGAACAGCCAGCGTCCGGCCGCGAACGGGGCGGCGGCCTGCGCCCCGGCCGCGCAGCCCGCGGTGGCGGAGCGGACGGCGCCCAGCACCGCGTGCGAGCGCACCACCCGGGCCAGGTCGGCCAGGTCGACGTCGGCCCAGATCGGGCCCTCCCGCCGGTAGCGGGCCGGCCGTTCGTCGCCGGCCGCGTACCAGCCGACGCCGTAGCCGTCCGCGTTGACGGTGCCGTAGCGCTGCAGCCGGGGCGCCCAGGACTGCCGCAGCAGCCCGTGCGGCGGGTCGAGCAGCACCGAGCGGATCGGCACCGCCCCTCCCAGGTAGGCGAAGTGACGGCACATCAGGACGTTCCCCCCGGCAGCGGCTCCGCGTCGCGGGCGGTGCGGAAACCGGAGAAGATCTGCCGCCGGACCGGGTAGTCCCAGTTGCGGAAGGTGCCCCGGCAGGCGACCGGCGCGACCGCGAACGAGCCCCCGCGCAGCACCTTGTACTCCGGGCCGAAGAACACCTCCGAGTACTCCCGGTACGGCCAGGCCGAGAAGCCCGGGTAACCGGTGAAGTCGCTGGACGTCCACTCCCACACGTCGCCGATCAACTGCCGGGCGCCGTACGGCGACTCGCCCTGCGGGTAGGCGCCGACCGGGGCCGGGCGCAGGTGCCGCTGGCCGAGGTTGGCGTGCTCCGGGCCGGGCGGGGCGTCGCCCCACGGGAAGCGCCGGGAGCGGTCGGAGGCCGGGTCGTGCCGGGCGGCCTTCTCCCACTCCGCCTCGGTCGGCAGCCGCCGCCCGGCCCACCGGGCGTACGCGTCGGCCTCGTACCAACTCACGTGCAGCACCGGCTCGTTCTCCGGCACCGGCTCCAGCCGGCCGAAGTGCCGGCGCAGCCACTGGCCGCCCTCGCGCCGCCAGAACAGCGGCGCGGTCAGGTCGGCGGACTTCCGGTGCGCCCAGCCCTCGGGCGTCCACCAGCGCGGGTCGTCGTAGCCGCCGTCGGCGAGGAAGCGCTGGTAGGCGCCGTTGGAGACGGGCGTGGTGTCCAGCCAGAAGGCGGGCAGGTCGACCCGGTGGGCCGGGCGCTCGTTGTCCAGCGCCCACGGTTCGGTGTCGGTGCCCATCGTGAACGGACCGGCGGGGACCAGGACTTCGGCGGGCAGCGACCCGCCGGTGGCGGCGGGCGGCGGCGGGTCGTCCAGCACGGCCGGGCCCCGGCGCAACTGGTGGGTGATCAGCATGGTCTCGTCGTGCTGCTGCTCGTGCTGGGCGACCATGCCGAACGCGAAGCCGGCGTCCAGCAGCGGCGCGCCCTCCAGCGGGGAGGCGGCCAGCAGGTCCAGCACCCGGCCGCGCACCTCGTGCGCGTAGGCGCGGGCCTCGGCGGGCGGCAGCAGCGGCAGCCGGGGCCGTTCGGCGCGCGGGTGCTCGAAGGCGTCGTACAGCGGGTCGATCTCCGGGCGCATCGGGTCGCGGCCGCCGACGTTGCGCAGCAGCCACAGCTCCTCCTGGTTGCCGATGTGCGCCAGGTCCCACACCAGCGGCGACATCAACGGCGAGTGCTGGGCCACCAGTTCGGCGTCGTCGACGGCCTCGGTGAGCTGTGCGGTGCGCTCCCGGGCGGCGATCAGCTCGGTGGCGATCAGCTCGCGCAGCAGCGCGGGGTCGGTCCGGTCGGCGTTCAGCACGGGGTCTCCTGCGGCGCGGCGGGCTGGACGGAGCGGGGGAGGGAGGGCGTCAGCACGGGGCGTCCTCCTGGAGGGCGGGGGCGGCGCCGCCGCGCAGGGCGGCCAGCTGGTCGTCGGCCGGGCAGCGGCCGCGGGCCGGGTAGCGCTCGGCGAACTCGACCAGGTCGGCCCGCAGCGTGCTGTCCCGGCGGGCCAGCGCGCGTTCGGCGGCGGCGAAGCAGAGCAGCGCGGCGCGGCGCAGGTCCGGGTCGGCCATGCCGAGGGCGGCGGCCCGCCGCCACAGGCCCGAGCGCGGGGCGCGGCTGCCCGCGTGGCCGAGCCGCTCCAGCGCGGCGCGGGCCTCGTCGGCGGCCCGCGGGTCGTCCAGCAGCGCGCTGACCAGGGCCAGCGGCACCCGCCAGCCCTCGCCCGGCTGGGCGTCGATCATCCGCAGCTCCAGGTGGCCCCGGGGACGCACCGGCGGGAAGAGCGTGGTGCGGTGGTAGTCCAGGTCGGCCTCGGTGGGGGGCCGCTCGCCCGCGCCGCGCAGCCAGTCGCGGAAGGTCAGCCCGGCCGGCGCGTCCCAGGGCAGCCCCTCCGGGCGGCGCACGCACAGCAGCGCGGCGTCCAGCACGTAGTCCGTCCAGGCGGTGCGCGGGTCGGCGGTCGGCGGCGGGGCGAGCGTGCGGGTGGGGTCCATCCGGGACCACACCAGCTGCCGGGTCGACTTCCAGCCGGTCGGGCGGCCCTCCAGCAGCGGCGAGTTGGCGAACGCCCCGACCAGCACCGGCCCCAGCTCGTGGGTCAGCCGCCAGCGCGCGACGTGGTCGGCGGCCGTGCCGGCGTCCACGCAGACCTGGACGGAGGCGGTGCCGGTCATCATGATCCGGCCCCACGGGCCGCCGCGGTCGAAGTACCGCCCCATCGCGTGGTAGCGCGGGTGGGTGGCGAGCATCCGCCGCTCGCGGTCCATCGGGTCGGTGCCGCTGCCGGTCAGCCGCAGGCCCTCGGCGGCCAGCGCCGCCCGCAGCGCCGCCTGGTCGGCGGCCAGTCCGGCCGCGCAGTCGGCCGGGTCGGCGGCGGGCGGGGAGCTGAGCTCGACCTGCCCGCCGGGTTCACGCGTCAGCCGCGACCCGGCCGGGAGCACCGGACCGTCGGCCGAGTCGGGCAGCACCGCCAGCGCGGCCGCCACCCGGTCGGGATCCACCGGCACGCCGGGACATCGGACGTCGTGGACGAACCACTCCGTCTCCACCCCGACCAGCGCGGGCGGCCCGATCTTGAAGCAGATGGCGCCGAGCTGTCGTTCGGCCGACGCCTCGGTCAACTCCGCCCGACCCGTCACACTGTGTATCGGATCGTCGGCCGGAGCGATCTCGTGCGGACGTACGGATGTCACCGGGTTTCACCATCCCTCGGTACGCGACTTGAGCCCGGTTGTTCCTGCTCAGTCTGCTCCGGGGCAAACCTCGATGCCGCCCGAAGCGCTCATTCGCAGGTCAGGCGGGTGAGAGCGGTGCGCAGGCGGCCCAGTGGGAGGGCGAAATTCAGCCGCAGGCGCCCGGAACCGGCCGTTCCGAAATCCGCCCCGTCCGCCAGTTCGACGTCACACCGGGTGAGGACCTCGGCCCGGGTGCCGAGCCCCGCCCCGTCCAGCCACAGCAGGTACGAGGCCTGCGGACGCGCCAGCACCGCCCCGCCCAGCGCCGCCACCGCCAGCTCCCGGGCCCGCACCAGGTGCGCCAGCACCCCGTCCAGCCACGGCCCGCCCCCCGCCAGCGCCGCCCGCTGCGCCACCGCCCCCAGCAGACCCCCCTCCCATAGCCCGAAACCCGCCATCACCGCCGTCAGCCGCTCCCGCAGCCCCGCGTCCGGGACCAGCGCGAAACAGCTCGGCAGCCCCGACACGTTGAAGGTCTTGCCGACCGAGTTCAGCGTCACCACGTTCGCCGCCCCGCCCGTCACCGCCACCGCCACCGGCTGCTCCACGCCGGCGTCCGGGTGCCGCAGGTCGCCGTGCACCTCGTCCGACACCAGCAGCCCCGGCCCGGCCGCCGCCGCCAGCGCCCGCACCTCCCCGGCCGACCAGACCCGGCCGCTCGGATTGTGCGGACTGCTCAGCAGCACCAGCCCCGGCCGGGCCGCCGCGACCTCCGCCAGCGGCAGCCGGTACGGGTCCGCCGGGTCGCCGGTCTCCCGCAGCGGCAGCTCCCGGACCGCCACCCCCGCCGCCCCGCACACCCGCGCGAAACCGCCCCACTCCGGCGTCACGAACACCGCCGGACCCGGTAGCGGCCGCACCGCCTCCACCAGCAGCCGCACCGCCGTGCCCGGCGCGAACGGCAGCAGCATCACCCAGCGCGGATCCACCTCCACCCCGTGCCGCCGCCGGTACCAGTCCGCCACCAGCACCCGGTCCGCCGCCTCCGCCACCGGGTACCCGAACGCCGGGTGCCCGGCCCGCGCCCGCAGCGCCGCCCCCACCCCGGGCGGCCCCGGCAGGTCCATGTCCGCCACCCCCATCGCGATCCGCCCCGCCCCCGCCCGCGCCCACTTCGCACTGCCCGTCCCCGCCCGCGAGAACTCCTCGAACACCCCGCACTCCCTCCGCCGCCGCCACGCTCCGCCCCCCACGGTAGGACCCGCCCGGCCGACCCGCCCGCCCGCGGTCAACCGGCGCCCACGGCCGCCGACTTGCGCACCCGCAGCACGTACGCGTCCAACGGCAGCGGGTCGCGGCCCGCCAACTCCAGCCCCGCGTCCGCGAACAGGCGCGCGTAGTGCCCGGCGGTCCGCTCCCGGCCCCCCACGTTGCAGCGCATGTGCAGGTCCCAGGCGGCGGCCAGCGACGGGGCGCCGTCCTCCGGCAACAGGCGCTCCACCACCAGCAGTTCGGCGTGCCCGGGCATCGCCGTCGCCAGGTGGCGCAGGATCTCCCGGCAGCGCCCGTCGTCCCAGTCGTGCAGCACCCGCGACAGCAGGTACACGTCCCCGCCCGCGGGCACGTCCGCGAACCCGCCCGCCCGGCACTCGACCCGGCCGCCGCACCCCGCGCCGTCCAGGAACGCCCGCGCCGCCGCCGCCACCTGCGGCCGCTCCAGCAGGACACCGCGCAACCCCGGGTGCACGGCCAGCAGCCGGGCCAGCAGCTCCCCGGTACCGCCCGCCACGTCGACCACCGTCCGCGGCGCCGCCGGCGACGACGCGGCCGCCGCCGCCCGGACGGCCGGATGCGCCGGCAGCGGATCGAACATCCGGGCGCTCGCCGCCATCGAACGGTCGAACAGCTCCGCCAGCTCCGGATCACCCGCGAAGTGGTCGAAGTGGTTCGCGCCGAACAACTCGTCGAACGCCACCCGCCCGGTCCGCACCGTCCCCGCCAACTCCCCGAACGAACGGTAGAACGGCCCCGCGTACAGCAGCGCCAACGGCCGCAGCGAACCCGCCGCACCCGCCCGCAGCAGCTCCCCGGCCGGCGCCAGCCGGTACCCCCCGCCGTCCGCCACCACCGCCCCCAGCGTCGCCAGGTAGCGCAGCAGCGAACCCAGCGCCTCCGCGTCCGCGCCCACCTCCGCCGCCAACTCCCCGGCACCGCGCGGCAGCCGCGGATCCATCGCGTCCGGCACGCCCAGTTCGGCGAACACCCCCAGCGCCTGCGTCGCCCACGCCCCCGTCAACTGCCGCAGCAGCACCTCGGCCGGACCGCCCGCCCGGTACCGGGCCAGGTGCTCGGCCAGCAGCTCGCGATGGTCGCCCGGCGCGTACAGCTCGATCCGCGGGTACCCCGCCTTCGAGTCGGCGGGCGCCGTGAAGTACAGCACCGTGCCGTCCTCGTGCGGGTTGTAGCCGCCGCCGTCCGGCCGCGCGCCGCGCCGGTCCAGCAGCGCGCACAGGCCGCGCAGCACCAGCGGATCCGGCCGCACCACCTCGAAGCCCAGGTGCGCCTCGTGCTGCGCCGCCCGCTCGCGCGCGGCCAGCGCGGCGAGGTCCGAACCCGGCGGGACGGTCAGCGCGAACACCTCCACCACCCGCCGCTCCCCGTCCGCACCCGTCACCGCCGGCCGCAGGATGCCCACCGCCAGCCCCGCCGCGTCCCGCCCGTACCGCGCCGCCAGCCGCTCCCGCACCACCGTGCTCGGCCTCGGCGCCTCCCGCACCGCCAGCCCCGCGCCCGCCAGCATCCCGTCCAGCGCCGCACCGTCCGGCGGGAAGACCAGCAGCGCGGTGTGCGCGAACCGGCAGCGGTCGGTCAGCGCCCGCAGCTCCACGCCGTCCAGCCCCGGCAGCAGGGCGCCTAACAGGGCGGCGGTGTCGTGGCGGCGGGCGTGGTCGGCGGCGGCCCGGAGCAGCTCCGCGTCGGTCACGATCGCGGTCCCGGGCGTGGGTGTGGTCAGGGTCGTGCTCGTGCTCGTGGTCATGGCGGGGCGTCCTCGGAGAGGGGAGGGGGAAGGGTGATGCGTGGGCGAAACGTTTCTGGGGGGAGGGGCGCGCCACGGGACGGTGCTGCGCCCGCATGGGGGAAGGGCGCAGCTCGACGGCGCGGAGGCGGGTGCGACGGGCACCGCCCCTCCGGAGGGACCTGGCGGTCCGTCAGGCGTGTTGATCCTAGTCACCGGCGAAGCGCGCTTTCATCCGGATTCACCCGGTTGGCCCGGAATTCCCGCCGAGGTCCGCGCCCCGGGCGGCGGACCCGCGCGGACCGCCGCCCGGAACGGCGGGCATACTGGCCCGACGATCAGCCGTACCCGGAACGACAGAGGTGACGACGCGGTGAAACTGGCCGAAGCGCTCGCGGAACGGGCGGCCGCGGTGCGGCAGGTGGAACAGCTGCGGACGCGCGTCGTCGGCAGCGCCCGCCACCAGGAGGGCGAGGAGCCCGCCGAGGTCCTGGCCGAGGCCGACCGGACCCTGGACGCGCTCGAACGGCTGATCCGCCGGATCAACCGCACCAACTCCACCGCCCGCGTCGAAGGCGGCGGCACCCTCACCGACGCCCTCGCCCGCCGCGACGTCCTGCGGCTGCGCCACTCGGTGCTCACCTCCGCCGCCGACGCCGCCTCCGGCCGCGGCCAGGGCGGCTCCGTCCGCCAGCTGAGGTCCGAACTGCGCATCCTCTCCGCCCTGCCGGTCGCCGAACTGCGCGCCCGCGCTGACGTGCTGGCCAAGGAGATCCGCGAGGTGGACACCCTGATCCAGCGCACCAACTGGGAGATCGACCTGATCGAGGACTGACCTCCCCCACGAACCGGGTGCGGGAAGCAGGTAGTCGCCACGGAGGCGTGCACAGACCGCGGCCGGCGGTTCATCCGGCCACTGGCGCGTGAAGGGCAACGCCGGGGTTCGACTCCCCACCACAGTGCAGCCCAGCACCGCGCACACGTGACGGTGCACACCGCACACCTCACCACCACGTGCAGATCCGGACGACGAGGGCGGGAACGGGGCGCCCCGCACCCGGCGCGAGGGCCGTGCCACCCACCGGCACGGCCCTCGCGCCCGTCCCGCCATGGTGTCCGTCCATCCGTCCGTCCGTGAGGTGATCCCTTGAGGAAGGTGGCGCTGCGCCCGTACGCGCTGCTGCCCGCGCGGTACGACCACCGCAGGATCCTGGCCACCACCGTGGACGCGTGGGGGCGGGCACTCTGGCTGGTCTGCCCGGACGCGGACCTGGTGCCGGACCGGTACGGCCGGCCCGCCGTCCGGCCCCGCCGCCACCCCCACGACGCGCTGCTGGTCGTCGCGGACGCCGACGGCGGCGCGACCCGGGAGCGGACCCTGTACGGCGTGGGCCTGCGGGTCTCCATGCTGGAGGCGCTGCCCAACGGCCGGGTCCTGCTGCTCGGCCTCAGCGCGCCGGGCAGGCGGGACGCGCAGATCCACGGCCGCGACGGGCGCCGGCGGGGCGGGTTCGCGCCGGGGCGCTGCGTCGAGTTCGCGATGGCCGACCGGCGCCACCACCTGTGGACCGCCTACGGCGACGAGGGCGTCTACGGCGACCCGATCAGCGCCGACGGCCTGGTGTGCCGGGACAGCGGCGGCAACCGGCGGTGGGGCTACTCGGCCCCGCCCGGCGCCGAGCACATCGACACCGTCTACGCCCTCAACGTCGAGGACGGCGTGGCTTGGGCCTGCTACTACCCCGCCTTCCCGCTGCTGGAGGCCCGCACCGACGGCCGGACCACCCTGCGCAGGTCACCGGTGCGGTCGCCGCGCGGCCTCGCGGTGCACGGGGACGAGGCCGTCCTGCTCGGCGGCGGCAGCCGGGGCGTCGCCGCGCGCAACGACCGGATGCAGCGCCTGCGGCTGACGGCGGACGAGGCCGTGCCGGTCGAGGAGGCCCGGCTGACCTACCCCAACGGCGCGCCCCTGACGGGTTACGCCCAACCGGTCGGCCGGGGGCGGCGCCTCTACCTGCACGGCCGGTCGGCCCGGCAGTGGTTCGTCCTGGAGGTGTGAACCCGCCTGCCGGGGAGGGCCGTTAGGTTCCGGCCAGGACGCGCGTCAGGACGCCGGCCAGGCGGGGTGCCGGGTGCCGGAGCCCGGCCCCGGTCCGGGGGAGGCCGCCCGCGCGGTCGTCGGCCCGGACCCGTCCGGCCCCGCTGCCGGAGACCACCGGCCGGGAAGCCGTCCCGCGGGCACTCGACCCGCAGGTCGCGCAGGGCCTCCTCCTGGTCGGCGGCCGTGCGCGGGAGACCCCGACGGGCGGCGGGCAGGACGCTGCCGTGCGCGCGCTCGAAGCGGCGGATCGGCTCCTCGGACTGCGCCCGCACCGGGGCCCGGCGCGCGGCGTCCGGGGCTCAGCTGGTGAGGCGGCGTTCGAGCGGGGTGCGGAAGCGGGGGGTGACCCGGGTGTCGGCGAGGACGGCGCGGAGGGCGGCGGCCCGGGCGGTGACGGCGGTGCGGGCGGCGGGGCCCGGGTCGGTGAGCAGGTCGAAGGCGATCTCGCCGTCCGGGAGTTGGGCCCAGCCGCCGATGACGCGGCCGTTCCACCAGACGGTCGGGCCGAGGTTGCCCGAGCGGTCGGTGAGTTCGGGGCGGTGCGCGGGGTCGAGGTACCAGTCGCGGTGCTTCCAGCCCATCGTGGTGGGGTCGAGGGCGGGCAGCAGGGCCGCCCAGGGCGCCGGGGCGGGGAGCGGGTCGAGGTCGTCGGGGAGGACGAACCCGCTCGCTCCGCTGGCGAGTTCGACCTCGACGGCAGCGAGCGCGACGAGCGCGGCGCGCACCTCGCGGATGCCCCAGCCGGTCCACCAGACCAGGTCGTCCTCGGTGGCGGGCCCGTGGGAGGCGAGCCAGTGCCGCGCCAACTCGGCCTGCGCGGCGGCCCGTTCGGCGGGGGTGGGGGCGGCGGGGACGGGCGGTCCGGGGACCCAGCGGTGCTGACTGCTGGTCCAGCCGCCGACCGGGCGGCGGCGGACCAGCGCGCCCTCCATGCCGAGCAGGCGCAGCAGCCGCATGCCCACCGGCTGGGTGGCGCCGTTGCCGTAGTCGATGGTCTCGCGCAACTGCGGGACGAGTTCCCCCAGTCGGCTGCCGGTCAGGCCCTCGGGGGAGTCGGCGAGCGCGGCGTCGAGCGCGGCCACCACGTCGGCCTGGGCGCGGGCGGTCCAGGCGGCGTCCCGGCCGGAGGCGGCGAAGTCCCGTAGCAGGCGGGCGCGTTCGGCGGCGACGCTCTTCGCGGTGGTGGAGGCGTACAGCGCCGGGGCGAGGTCGGCGGGGACGGCGAACAGGGTCTTGCGCATGCCGTGGCGGCGCAGCACGGTGCGGTCGGTGTACAGGGCGCGCTCGGTGTCGGCGGTGCCGGGCGCGGTGAGCCGGGCCGCGACGGCCAGGAACACCGTGGCGGGGTCGGTGGCGTGCACGGCGACCAGGGCGTCCACCACCTGCTCCGCCCGGTCGGCCCCGCCGCCGGGAGCGAGCAGGTGCCGGTGGGCGAGCCGGGCGCGGCGCTGGTCGTCGTCGAAGCGGGGGCGGGCGGGGCGGGCGGGCACGCGGTTCCTCCAAGGGTCGGGGGGGGGGGGGGACAGCCTGCCATGCGGTCCGGGCCCGGCGGGGCCGTTCCGGGCCCCAACTGCCCCGTGGCGCGGCGGCCGGTGAAAGTTTCGCGGAGCGGCGCCGGTCGGCCGGGGGCCCGCGCGCGGCCGACCGGCGGGTGGGCGGCCGGAAGGCGAGGGGCGGGCGGCGGGCGAGTGGCGGGAGGTGGACCGGCCGGTGCCGGCGAGGGCGGGCCGGGCTGTGCGGAGGCGGCCGAAGCCGCCCGCAAGTCCCTTGTGGGGCAGGACCTTTGCGCCGCGCCGCAGGCGTGGGAACGGCCATCGCGGTGCACCGGATCCGGCCACCGGCCGACCCCCGGGCCCGGCCCTCCGCGGGCCGCACCCGGGCGGGAAGGGTCGTCGGCGAACCGTCCCGCTGGGCGGCGGTGACGGGTGGGGCCGTCCGGGGCAGGTGGGGCGGTGGGGGCGGGTGTCGAGCGGTGCGTACGGGGGTGCGCGGGGGTGGCCGAACCGTGACGGGCGGTGTCCATCCGGGTCGGCGGGAGCGCTCCCACGGGTTCTGTCGAACTTCTTGACGGGAGTTCGAGGTCATGGCTTCATATCGGTTGTCCCCGAGCTGAGTTCGCCTCAGAGCGGGCCAAGTATGGGAGCGCTCCCATTGATTGGGGCGTTTTCATCGAGTCCGTCCCCCACCCGAAAGGACTCCCTTACCGTGTCGAATCTGACGCGTCGCCTCCGGACGGCGGCCGCGGCCGTGGTGCTCAGCGCCGCGACCGTTGTTCCCCTTGCCATGACGACCACTGCCGCCCACGCGGCGACCCGCGTGGACAACCCCTTCGTCGGCGCCGGGGTCTACGTGAACCCCGAGTGGGCCGCCCACGCCGCCGCCGAGCCGGGCGGTTCGGCGGTCGCCAACCAGCCCACCTTCGTCTGGCTGGACCGCATCGCCGCCATCAACGGCGTCAACGGCGGCATGAGCCTGCGCGACCACCTGAACGCCGCGGTGCAGCAGGCCGCGGGCAAGCCGTACGTGTTCCAGGTCGTCATCTACGACCTGCCGGGCCGCGACTGCGCCGCCCTGTCCTCGAACGGCGAGCTCGGCCCCACCGACCTGCCGCGCTACAAGAGCGAGTTCATCGACCCGATCGCCGCGATCCTGGCCGACCCGGCCTACGCGAGCCTGCGGATCGTGACCACCATCGAGCTCGACTCGCTGCCGAACCTGGTCACCAACGCGGGCGGCACCGCCACCGCGACCCCCGCGTGCGACACCATGAAGGCCAACGGCAACTACATCAACGGTGTCGGTTACGCGCTGGCCAAGCTCGGCGCGATCTCCAACGTCTACAACTACGTGGACGCGGGCCACCACGGCTGGCTCGGCTGGGACTCCAACCTGCAGCCGGCCATCGACACCATCAAGCAGGCGGCCCAGGCCTCCGGCTCGACGCTCGCCAACGTCCAGGGCTTCGTCGTCAACACCGCCAACTACGGCCCGCTGCACGAGCCCAACTTCACCGTCGGCGACTCGGTGAACGGCACCTCCGTCCGCCAGTCCAAGTGGGTCGACTGGAACCAGTACGTCGACGAGGCGTCCTTCGCCAAGGGCTGGCGCGCCAAGGCGGTCGCCTCCGGGTTCAACTCGAACATCGGCATGCTGATCGACACCTCCCGCAACGGCTGGGGCGGCGCGAACCGTCCGGCCGGCCCGGGCCCGAAGACCACCGTCGACGCGTACGTCGACGGCGGCCGGATCGACCGCCGCTTCCAGACCGGCAACTGGTGCAACCAGTCCGGCGCGGGCCTCGGCGAGCGTCCGAAGGCGGCCCCCGAGGACGGCATCGCCGCGTACGTGTGGGTGAAGCCCCCGGGTGAGTCGGACGGCGCGAGCCAGTACATCCCGAACGACGAGGGCAAGGGCCAGGACGGGATGTGCGACCCGACCTACACCGGCAACGCGCGCAACAACTTCAACATGTCGGGCGCCCTGGCGAACTCCCCGCTCGCGGGCCACTGGTTCTCGGCCCAGTTCCAGGAGCTGCTGAAGAACGCCTACCCGGCGCTCGGCACCGGCACCGCCGACACCACCGCCCCGACCGCTCCGACCGGCCTGGCGGCGACCAGCACCTCCAGCAGCGTCTCGCTGACCTGGACCGCCTCCACCGACAACGTCGGCGTGACCGGTTACAACGTGTACCGCGGCGGCACCCTGGTCGGGTCCACCGCCGGCACCTCGTACACCGACTCGGGTCTGACCGCCTCCACCGCGTACGCGTACACCGTGAAGGCCAAGGACGCGGCCGGCAACGTCTCCGCCTCCTCGGCGGCGCTCAGCGTCACCACCGGCTCCGGCGGCACCACCGACACCACCCCGCCGAGCACCCCGGGCAACCTGGCGGCGACCACCACCTCCAGCAGCGCCTCGCTGACCTGGACCGCCTCCACCGACAACGTCGGCGTGACCGGTTACAACGTGTACCGGGGCGGCACCCTGGTCGGGTCCACCGCCGGCACCTCGTACACCGACTCGGGCCTGAGCGCCTCCACCGCGTACGCGTACACCGTGCGGGCCAAGGACGCGGCCGGCAACCTCTCCGCCGCCGCCGCCGTCACCGCCACCACCCAGGCCGGCACCGGCACCGGCGGCGCCGGCTGCACCGCCAGCTACAAGGTCAGCAGCGACTGGGGCGCCGGCTTCAACGCCGACGTCACCGTGACCGCGGGCAACACCGCGATCAAGTCCTGGAAGGTCACCTGGTCCTTCGCGGGCAACCAGCAGGTCACCAACCTGTGGAACGGCACCGTCAGCCAGTCCGGCCAGTCCGTGACGGTCAACAACGCCGGCTACAACGGCGCCGTCGCCGCCAACGGCTCCACCAGCTTCGGCTTCGGTGGCAGCTACTCCGGCAGCAACGCCGTCCCGACCCTGACCTGCACCGCCACCAGCTGACCCGAACCCGGGCCGGCACGGCAGTAGGACAGACCGCGGCTCCGGCCCGACTGACGCGGGCCGGAGCCGCACCACGCAACACCCCCCCAGCGGCGCCGCCCCCCTGCAGAGTCTGCAGGGGGGCGGTTGCCCGTTCCCGGCCCTGGCGGAAAGGCTCAACCACCCCGCCGGAAGGCGGTGTTGACCAGGGCGACCCGGGTGAACGCCTGCGGGGTGTCGCCCAGTCGGCGACCCGCCACCGGATCTCACGGCTCGCTGAGCAGCCCCAGGCCGTGGGCCGAACCGGACCGGCCGCGAGCCGAGGTGCCCGGGCCGCCGGTCGGCTTCGCTCTCCGGCCGCCCGCGCTCCCCGGCCATCCCGTACACCGCCTGCACGTCGGACGGGTCGTCGGCCACCGCGCGCAGCGGCCACCGGCACCAGGCCGCGGCCTCCTGGCGGAAACCGCCGCGCAGCCGACAGAACCAGTGGCCCCAGTCGCGCTCCCCGCCCGGCGCCTTGGGCGGCGAGCTGGTCGGCGCGGACGGGACGCGGACGCCGGGGCGGGCGGTCGTGGTGCGCCCGGTCGCGGTGCGGCATCAGGTCGAGCGGCCGGACCTCGCCGTCAGGGGCGGCGAAGTAGCTGGGAGAGTCGAAGCGGGGCGGGCACGGCCAGTCCGCCGAGCCGTCCCGGCCGACCAGGGCGGCGGTCCGCGGGTCGGAGAGGAGCGCGTGGTCCTCGATCCGTCCGCCCAGGAGGGAGATTCCGCGCCGATCGGGGGTAGTCGCCGGGCGGGGCGCGCCGCGCCGCCGTTCGGCCGTGTCGGCTTGCGATGCGGATCGGAAGTATAGGAAGATCTTTATGTCCTATTGCCATTTTTGAATGCCACGTCGGAGGGAGTGCCGTCATGGCGCGTCCGAACTGGGTTCCCGCAGGGACCGACCTCGACAAGCCGAACGCCGCCCGGGTCTACGACTACTACCTCGGCGGGTCGCACAACTTCGAGGTCGACCGGCAGATGGCGCGCAAGGCGATCGAGCTCTGGCCCGACCTGCCGAAGATCATGCGCGCCAACCGGGCCTTCCTGCGCCGCGCCACCCAGTTCGCCGCCGCAGAGGGCATCGCCCGCTTCCTGGACATCGGCTCCGGCATCCCCACCTTCGGCGCCGTCCACGAGGTGGCCCGCGAGTACCAGGCCGACGCGCGCGTCGTCTACATCGACATGGACCCCGTCGCGGTCGCGCACAGCCGGCTGATCCTCGCCGACGACCCGCTCAGCCAGGTCGTCGACGCCGACCTGCGCAACATCGACGACCTGCTCGCCCGCCCCGAGGTCGAGGCGCTGCTCGCCCCCGGCGAACCCGTCGCCGTCATCCTCAACGCCGTCCTGCACTTCGTCACCGACGCCGACGACCCCGCCAAGATCCTCACCAGGCTCCGCGAGGCCCTGCCCAGCGGCAGCATGCTGATCCTCTCGCACGCCTCCCTGGAGGGCCGCCCCGACCAGGCCGGCTCCCATCAGAGCCTGTACCGCTCCACCCCGACCCCGCTCACCATGCGCAACCGCGAGCAGATCACCGCCTTCTTCGACGGCTACGAGCTGGTCGAGCCCGGCGTCGTCTACCTGCCCGAGTGGCGCCCCGACGACGCCGAGTCGGTCGGCCCCAACCCCGAGCGGATGACCGGCATGGCCGGAGTCGGGCGCCTGTCGTGAACGAGTCGGCGGGGACCGGCGCGGACCCCTCCGCGGACCCCTCCCCGGGGGCCGGAGCGGGGACCGGCACCGCTCCGGACGCGGAGGCCGCCGCCGGGTTCCGCGCCGCCTGGTCCGCGATGCTGCGCACCGGGCACGGCGCCGCGGTGCGCCCCGGCGTGCTGAACCCGCTGATCACCCGCACCGCCGAACTGCTGCGCCGGGCCGCCACCGAGCACCCGTTCCGCCCCGAACTGGCCGGACAGGTCGGCGCGCTGCTCATCGACAACCAGTTCACCGACCCGCAACTGCTCGCCGACGCCGTGCAGTTGATCCAGCGTCAGGCCGTCCCCGACGACCGCGGCCCGGAGCTCAGCGGCGCCTTCGCGGCCGGCTGGGCGGCCGCCCTGCGCGAGCGCACGCTGCGCGAGCAGGAGGCGATCCGGCTCGCCGCCGACACCGCCCGGCAGGAGGTCGAGAAGGCGCTGCGCGTCTCCGAGGCCCGGTTCCGGGCGCTGTTCGAGTCCGCGGCGATCGGCATCGGCCTCGGCGACACCGACGGCAACATCCTGGCCGTCAACCGGGCCCTCGGCGACATCTTCGGCGGCGGCCCCGAGGACATGACGGGCGTGCGCGTCGACGACCTGGTCCACCCCGAGGACACTCCCGGCGTCTGGGAGGCGTACGAGGAACTGATCAGCGGCAAGCGCGAGTACTTCCAGTTCGACAAGCCGTACTACCGGCGCGACGGCGAGGTGGTCTGGACCCATCTGACCGTCTCGCTGATCCGCGACGACGACGGTGTGCCGCTCTACCAGGTCGCCATGCTGGAGGACGTCACCGAGCGCTACCGCCTGCAGGAGCGGCTGCGCCACCAGGCCACCCACGACCCGCTGACCGGCCTGCCCAACCGGGCCGCGTTCTTCGAACGGCTGGAGAAGATCTTCGAGGAGCCGGAGCCGGACGTCCGCTTCGGCCTGTGCTACGTCGACCTGGACGGCTTCAAGATCGTCAACGACAGCCTCGGCCACGACATGGGAGACCAGCTGCTGACCGTGGTCGCCCGCCGGCTGGAGAACGCGCTCAGCCCGCTCGGCCACATGGTGGCCCGGCTCGGCGGCGACGAGTTCGTGGTGCTGCTGGAGAACTGCCGGGGCGAGCAGGAGGCGGTGGCCGCCGCCAAGACCGTCCTCGCCGCGCTCACCAAGCCCGTGGTGATCGGCGACCACCGGCTCGCCGTCGGCGCCAGCGTCGGCGTGCTGGAGCGGCGGATCGCCAGCACCACGCCCGGCGCCGCCGTCCGGGCCGCCGACCTCACGCTGTACCGCGCCAAGGAGGCCGGGCGCGGTCGCTGGACGCTCTTCGACCCGAAGGAGAACGCGCGCGCCGTCAGCCGGTACGCGGTCTCCGTGCGGATGCCCGCCGCGCTCGACCGGGGCGAGTTCTTCATCGACTACCAGCCGATGGTCGACCTCGCCTCCGGGACGATGACCGGCGTCGAGGCCCTGGTGCGCTGGCGACACCCGCAGCTCGGGGTGCTCGGCCCGGAGGAGTTCGTCGGCGTCGCCGAGGAGACCGGGCTGATCATGCCGCTCGGCCGCTGGGTGCTGGAGCAGGCCTGCGAACAGGCCGCCGACTGGGTCGCCCGGTTCGGCGAGCGGGCGCCCAGGCTGAGCGTCAACCTGGCCGTCCGGCAGGCCCGCAACGCCGGACTGGTCGGCGACGTCGAACGCACCCTGCGCAGCACCGGCCTCGACCCGTCGATGCTGCAGCTGGAGATCACCGAGTCGACCGTGGTCGGCCCCGAGGACGAGTCGCTCAAGGCGCTGCACGCGCTGGTCGACATGGGCGTCTCGCTGGCCGTCGACGACTTCGGCACCGGCTGGTCCAACCTGGCCTACCTGCGCGACCTGCCCGTCTCCAACCTCAAGATCGCCGGCTCCTTCGTCGGCGACCTGCACGACCCCGCCAAGGACACCCACCTCGGCTGGCGGATCGTCAGCGGACTGGTCTCGCTCGCCCACACCCTGGGCCTGACCGTCACCGCCGAGGGCGTGGAGAGCCGCGCCGACGCCGAACGCCTGCGCCTGATGGGCTGCGACCTCGCCCAGGGCTGGCACTTCGGCCGCCCCGTCCGCCCCGCCGAGATCGCCCGCCGGATCGCCGAGAGCGACCTGGAGGCCGCGCCCGAACCCGGCCTCGGCTACGAGGGCTGAGGCTCCTCGACCAGCGGAGCCGAAACCTTTCTCCGCCACGGAACGGGACGAACCGGACGCGCCCGCTGACGCCCCGGCGTCGGCAGTTTCGGACGCCGAGCGCCGCTCCGGAGCTCGGACGCGCGACGGCGGGCCCGCCCCGCGCCGCACCCGTCTTCCGCACGGGCAGCACCCTGCCCGTCCCCGCGCGGGGCACACCGCGAAGAGGCACGCGATGAGCGCCACCCTGCCCACCGGGCACCCTGAAGCCAACTCCGCCCCGCCGTCCGGCACTTCGCCCGGCAGCCCGCCCGCCGGGACCGACGGCGCACGACTCCGGAACGCCTGGGTCGGCGTCCGGCGGCACTGGCGCACGTGCGCCCCGGCACGCCACCTCGGTGGTCCACGCAGTCGTCGTGCCCGACAGCGAGCCACGGCCCCGCGCCGACGCCAGCCCCTCACTCCGCCGTGGCGCCCGCCAGTTCGCGCAGCACCGGGACGAGGACCTCGCGCAGCCAGTGCCGGTTGCGGGCGAGGCGGCGGGACTTCTCCAGGTTCCCCGAGACGTGCCACAGCCAGGCCAACAGGGCACCCGACGCCGGGAGTTCGCCGGTCTCCGGACGGTTCAGGACGCCCGAGCGCAGCGCCTGGACGACCTGGGCGCCCCAGGAACGGCCGTCCAGTAGCCGACCCAGCGCCAGCGCGAAACTCGCCCGGTCGACCACCACCGGGCCGTCGGCCAGCGCGTCCGCCCAGTCCACCACGCCGGTGACCGACAGCGGGCCGGTGCCGGAGGTCGGGTCGGGGGAGCGGACCAGCAGGTTTCCGGGGGTGAAGTCGCCGTGCGTCCAGGCCACTTCGACCGGGCGGCCGGTCAACTCGCGGCGCAGCAGCGAGCGCAGCGCCAGCAGCCCGGCGGTGCCCTCCGCGCCCCGGCACCAGCGGACCCGGTCCGAGAGCACCGCCAGCCGGTGGCCCAGCCAGCCGTCCACCAGCCGCCCGTCCCGGCTCGAACCGCCGGTGGCGCCGCGCAGTTCGTCCAGCAGGGCGAACGCGGACGCGGTCAGCGCGGCGGACAGTCCGGGCCGACGGGCCAGCAGCACGTCGCCCGGCAGGCCCGGCAGCACGCCCTGCACCAGCACCGGCGGGCGGGCGCCCAGGCGCGAGTCGAGCGTCCGCGGCAGCAACTCCCGCAGCCCCGAAGGGCCCGGACCCGACGGACCCGGCTCCGACGCCCCCAGTTGCGCGCCCAGCACCGCCACCGCGTCCCGCTCGCGGACCAGCGCCCGCACCGCCTCCCCGGTGCGCGGGCACTTCACCAGCACCGGCGGCCCGCCGTCCGCCGGCCGCCAGCGGGCCACCAGCACGTCCGAGAAGCCCTGCGCCACCGCCTCCCACCGGCCGTGCCCCAACTCCCGTCCCGCCCACCGCAGTCGCAGCTCGTCCGCCGCCCGGCCCGCCACCCCCGGCGGCACCAGCAGCAGGCCGCCCGCGACTTCCCGCACCCCCAGCAACTCGTGCACGGGCACCCGGCCGGTCATGCCCCGCCCCGCTCGCCGAAGGCCGCCAACCGGGCTGCCTGGAAGGCGAGTTCGGCCAGCCGGGCCATCGGGGCCCGGTTGGCCGGTGACGGCCGGGGCGGGCGGCAGCGGGCGCGGCCGCCCGGGCGGCGGCCCAGCAGTCCGGCGACCGCCTGCGCCAGGCCCGCCTGGTACGGGGAGGCGGAGGAGCGTGCCACGGCGCGGAGTTCGGCGGGCGCGTGGGCGGGCGCCGCGCCGTGATCGCCCAACTCGGCCAGGTCGTCCGGGTACTGGTCGGACCCGCAGAAGCATGACGGCGGGCGGCGCACCGCCGGCCCGAGCACCCGGCGCAGCACCGGAGTGCCGGTCAGCCGCGCGGCCAGCCGGGCGAGGCGCCGGTACGGGGCGGACGGGAGCGGTGCCGGGCGCAGCACCAGGCCGGCCAGGTCGTCGACGGCGTCGGCGAGGGCCCGGGTCCTGGCGGCCGCCGGGTGCGGCGCGGCGCAGGCCAGGTCGCCACTGCCGACGGCGCCGTCCTGCAGGTGCCGGGCGAGGCGCCGGGGCGCCGTCCAGCTGCCCGCGAGCCGGTCCTCGGCGGCCTGCAGCATGCCCGCCGAGGCCAGGAACGCGTCCAGCGGGTACCTCGCCCGCGCGGCCTCGGCCAGTTCCTCGGCCGGCTCCGCGACCGTCGCGTGTGGATCCGCCGGGCGGACTGGGCCGACGCGAGGGAGGCCGGCGCGGGGACCTGCGGCGCTGGCTGGCCTGGGGGTCATGGCGCTCTCCGGGGAAGCGAGGGAGCGGCGGAGTGCCGGACACGGCTACTCCCACCGTCCGCCCGTCCCGCGCCCCGCGCAACGCGGGTCCCGCCCCGTGCCCGCCCTGCCGCGGCCGGTACGCCCCGCCCGATGCGTCCAGCGGTATGACGAAATCCCGGTCCGGTCGGGCCGCGCCCGCCGGACTGCCACGCCGACGCCCGCGCGGGCGGCGCCGGGACGCCCGCGCCACCGCCGCCCCCTGGCGGAAGGGGACGGTCAGCCGACCAACGGGGCCAGGGCGAGGGTGTGCCGGGTGTGCTCGACCTTGGCGCGGAGGTAGCGCAGGTTGCTGGGGGAGAGGTGGACGCCGGTGGGGACGCGTTCGGTGATGGTGATGCCGAGGTCGGTGAGCTGGGCGGCCTTGTCGGGGTTGTTGCTGAGCAGGCGGACGGCGGGGGCGCCGAGGGCGTCGAGCATCTGGGCGGCGGCGGTGTAGTCGCGGGCGTCCTCGGGGAGGCCGAGGGCGGCGTTCGCCTGGTACGTGTCGAGGCCGGAGTCCTGCAGGGCGTAGGCGTCGAGCTTGTTGTAGAGGCCGATGCCGCGGCCCTCCTGGCGCAGGTAGAGCAGGTGGCCGCCGGTCTCGGCGATGCGCTGGACGGACTCGCGCAGCTGGGGGCCGCAGTCGCAGCGGGCGGAGCCGAAGACGTCGCCGGTGAGGCACTCGGAGTGCAGGCGCACCAGCGGGGCGGGGTGCGCGGACGGGTCGCCGAGGGTGAGGGCGACGTGCTCGGCGCCGTCGGCCAGGCCGTGGAAGGTGCGGGCCTCGGCCTCGACGCGGTAGCCGTCGGCGAAGACGAGGGGGATGCGCACGCTGGAGCGGACGGTGGCGACGGGCCGCCGCGCGGTGGTGGCAGGGGTCGCGGTGGTCGCGGGGTGCGTCATGTCGGGTCCTCCGGGGCCGCGGTGGGTGTCGGCTGCGGTCCGGCGCGAGGGGCCCACACGGGTTGTTCAAATTCGAACCGGATCGTGCTGGCCCGACGCTACACCGTCGTTCCAATTTGAACAACTGTCGTCCCGGAAGCCTTCCCCCGCCCCGCCCGCACCCCGCCCCCACTCCCGCCACCAGTTCCCACACCCTCCCGTTCGGCCCACCAGCCTCCCGCTACCCGCTGGTACCCCGGCAAGGTGGGGAGGTGAGGGGGCCCGGGCGAGGGAGGAAGAGAGCGGATGGCGAAGGCATTCGGGTTCGTCGCGTACGGCGGACCGGAGCAGCAGGAGTTCCTGGACCGGCCCACGCCCGTCCCGGGCCCCGGCGCGCTGCGGATCAGGGTGGTTGCGGCCGGAGTGAACCCCGCCGACTGGAAGAAGCGGCAGGGCTTCTTCGGCACCGACGCCGCCCCGCCGCAGGTGATGGGCAGCGAGGCGGCCGGCGTGGTGACCGCCGTCGGCGAGGACGTGCGGGGCTTCCGCGAGGGCGACGAGGTGTTCGGCACCACGATCGGCGGCGCGTTCGCCGAGGAGGCGCTGCTGACGGCCCGCGCCACCGCCCACAAGCCGCGCACCGTCGGCTTCGCCGAAGCCGCCGCGCTGCCGGTCGCCGCCGCCACCGCCTACGACGCCCTCGACCAGCTCGGCCTCGACGCCGGGCAGACCCTGCTGGTGGTCGGCGTGGCCGGCGGCGTCGGCAGCGCCGCCGCGCAGATCGCCCGGGGCCGCGGCCTGACCGTCCTCGGCACCGCCGGCGAGGGCAGCGCCGAGTACGTCCGCGGCCTCGGCGCCATCCCCGTCCGGTACGGGCCGGGCGTCGCCGACCGGCTGCGCGCCGTCGCCCCCGACGGCGTCGACGCCGTGCTCGACCTGATCGGCGGGGACGCCGTCCGCGAGGTCGCCGGGGCCCTGCGCACCCCCGGCCGGCTGGTCTCCACCGCCGACCCGGCCACCGCCGCCGAACTCGGCGGCGCCTACGTCCGGCGCGACGGCACCGCCGCCCCGCTCGCGGCCCTCGCCGAACTCGTCGCCGCCGGAACGCTCGACCCGCACATCGGCGCCCGCTACCCGCTGGAGCGGGCCGCCGAGGCGATGGCCGAAGTGGAGGGCGGACACGCCCGAGGGAAACTGATCCTGGAGATGAGCCGACCGTGAAGACCACCCAACCCATCCCCGGTGCGCCCTGCTGGGTCGAACTCGCCACCAAGGATCCCGCCGCCGCCAAGGCCTTCTACCACGAACTCTTCGGCTGGCGCGCCGAAGTGGTCCCCGACGAGCGGGCCATGGGCTACACCGAGCTCCACCTCGGCGACCAACTCGTCGCCGGACTCAGCGCCTTGATGCAGCCCGAGCAGCCGACCGCCTGGACGATCGGCTTCCACACCCCCGACGCCGACAGCGCCGCCGACGAAATCGCCGACGCCGACGGCAAGTTGATCGTCCCGCCGACGGACGCCCTGGACTGGGGCCGGTTCGCCGTCGCCGCCGACCCCACCGGCGCGGTCTTCTCCACCTGGCAGCCCGCCACCCTGCGGGGCGTCGACCTGCGCGACGAGCCCGGCGCCCTCGGCTGGGTCGAACTCGCCACCCACGAACCGGGATCCGCCGCCGAGTTCTACCAACGGGTGTTCGGCTGGAGCGTCAACTCCGGCGAGATGTACACCCGGTTCGGCCTGGGCGGCCGCGACTTCGGCGGAATGACGGACATGTCCGACCAGTTCCCGGCCGGAGCGGCGCCCTACTGGATGCCGTACTTCGTGGTCGCCGACGCCGACCTCGGCGCCGAACGCGCCTCCCTGCTCGGCGCCACCGTCACCCTCCCGCCCACCGACGTCCCCGACGGCCCCCGGCTGGCCGTGCTGCGCGACCCGCAGGGCGCACTGTTCGGCATCCACGTGCCGGAGGAGCAGTAGCGGCGCGCGGCTCAGACCCGGCACGGAGCTCAGACCGGGGACGGGGCCCAGGCCCGGCCCGGGGGCCCAGGCCCGGCCCGGGGGCTCAAGCCCGACACGGAGCTCAGACCCGGGACGGCGGCACGTCCGCCGGCGGCACGTCGGTCGGCGCCGGGGCGGCCGGCGGCCCCGGGCGGCGCCGCTCGCGCAGCGCGGGGGCCGCCGCCGTCGCGAGCGCCGCCAGCACCACCGCCAGCGCGCCCAGCGGCACCCAGTCGCCCAGCCGCACGTACCAGGTCCGCGCCGCCGGGTCGGCCAGCGCCAGGCGGGCCGTCACCGCGCCCGTCTCGTCGGTGCCCAGCCGGACCAGCCGCCGCCCCTGCGCGTCGTATGCCACCGACTCGCCGGTCAGCGCCGCCTGCACCACCGGCCGGCCGGTCTCGGCCGCCCGCAGCGCGCCCAGCGAGGCGTGCTGGGCCGGCGCCCAAGTGGACTGGAAGGTCGAGGTCGCCGACTGGTAGACGATCAGCGCGGCGCCCTGCCGGGCCGCGGTGCGCGACATGTCGGGGAACGCCGACTCGAAGCAGACCAGCGCCCCCACCGGCAGCGCCCGCCCGTCCCGGTCGACCACCGGCAGCAGGTGCACCGAGCTGCCCGGCGCCCGGTTCTCGCCCGCCGCCGCGCTCACCCCCGCGATCCAGCCCAGCAGCGGGCGCAGCGGGATGTACTCGCCGAACGGCACCAGCCGGATCTTCCGGTAGCGCGCCAGCACGCCCGAACCGTCCACCAGCACCGCGTCCTTGGAGATCCGCCCGTCGGCCTTCCGGGCGTCCTCGCCGACCAGCAGCTGCGCCCCGGTCAGGCGGGACAGCGCGGCCAGCCGGGCCATCGTCTCCGGCCGGCGGTCCAGGTCCTCGGTGGTGGAGCTCTCGCCCCAGACGACCAGGTCCGTCGGGCGGCCCGCCAGCGAACGGGTGATCCGCACGTTCGCCTCCAGCCGGGCCTGCTCGTCCGGGGTCGAACCGGCCTGCACCAGCGCCACCGACGCCGAGCCCGAGGTCGCCGGGGCGGCCTGCGCGGCGAACGCCAGCGGCCCCGCCAGGACGGAGGCCAGCGCCGTCGCCCCCGCCAGCGCGCGCACCCGCGGCACGTGGGCGCAGAGCAGCACCGCCAGCGCCGTGTTCACCGCGACCAGTGCCCAACTCACCAGCCACACACCGCCGATCGACGCCAGTCCGAGCACCGCCGGGTGCTCCCACTGGGTCGCGCCGAACAGCGCCCACGGTCCGCCCAGCGCGTTCCAGGAGCGCGCGTACTCGGCGCACACCCACACCGCGGGCAGCACCGCCAGCGCCGCCGCCGCGCGGCGCAGCGTCGGCTCGCCGCGCAGCAGCCACCACGCGGCCAGGCCGAACGGCGCCTGCAGGACGCCGAACAGCACCGCCAGCACCGGCAGGGCCGGACCGATCGACGGGATCAGCCAGTACATCCCGGTGAGGATGAACCCGGCGCCGAACCACCAGCCGCGCACCGCCGCCTCGCGCGCTCCGCCCGCCGCCCGCATCAGCAGCAGCCCCGGCACCAGCGCGGCCCAGGCCAGCCAGGCCAGGCCGGCGCCGGGGAAGGTCAGCACGGGCAGCGCACCCGAGGCCAGCGCGCCGTAGCGGGCCGGTCGGGTCAGGGCGGTTCGCAGGTTCATGCGGAGATTGTCCGCCCGAGCGGGCCGGAAGGCACCCCTATACGATCATCGGCATGTCACGGTCACCGAAGGTTCGAACCGGGTTGCCCCCGGGTTCGGACGGTCGGTCTCCGCACCGTCCCGAGGGCGGCCCGCCCCCCGGCCCGGTCCCGAGCCCGGGACCGGGGAAGCCGTTCGTGTGGGGACGGTCTCACTCCCCTTCGAGGTCGCCCTCCGTCTCCAGCAGCACCTGCCGCAACTCGTCCAGCAGCGCCGCGTCCGGCTCCGCCCACAGGCCGCGCCCGGCGGCCTCCAGCAGGCGCTCGGCGATGCCGTGCAGGGCCCACGGGTTGGCGCCCGCGAAGAACTCCCGGTTGACCGGGTCGAGCACGTACTCCTGGGTCAGCTTCTCGTACATCCAGTCCGCGACCACGCCCGTGGTGGCGTCGTAGCCGAACAGGTAGTCGACGGTCGCGGCCATCTCGAACGCGCCCTTGTAGCCGTGCCGGCGCATCGCCTCCAACCAGCGCGGGTTGACCACCCGGGCCCGGAAGACCCGGGCCGCCTCCTCGGTCAGGGTGCGGGTGCGCACGGTCTCCGGCCGGGTCGAGTCGCCGATGTACGCGGCCGGGCTGGCCCCGGTCAGCGCCCGCACGGTCGCCACCATGCCGCCGTGGTACTGGAAGTAGTCGTCCGAGTCGGCGATGTCGTGCTCACGGGTGTCGGTGTTCTTCGCCGCCACCGTGATCCGCCGGTACGCGCTCTCCATCTCCTCGCGCGCCGGCCGCCCGTCCAGGCCCCGCCCGTACGCGTAACCGCCCCACACCGTGTACACCTCGGCCAGGTCGGCGTCGGTGCGCCAGTCCCGGCTGTCGATCAGCTGCAGCAGGCCCGCCCCGTACGTGCCCGGCCGGGAGCCGAACACCCGCACCGTGGCCCGCCGTTCGTCACCGTGCTCGGCCAGGTCGGCCTGCACGTGGGCCCGGACGAAGTTCTGCTCGGCCGACTCCTCCTGGCGGGCCGCCAGCCGCACCGCGTCGTCCAGCAGCGCCACCACGTGCGGGAAGGCGTCCCGGAAGAAACCCGAGATGCGCAGCGTCACGTCGATCCGCGGCCGCCCCAACTCCTCCACCGGGACGGCCTCCAGGCCGGTCACCCGGCGCGAGGCGTCGTCCCACACCGGGCGCACGCCGAGCAGCGCGAACGCCTCGGCGATGTCGTCGCCCGCCGTGCGCATCGCCGACGTGCCCCAGAGCGAGAGACCCACGGACGGCGGGAACTGCCCGTCGTTGTCGGCCCGGTAGCGCTCCACCAGCGACGCCGCCAGCGCCTGCCCGGTCTCCCAGGCCAGCCGGGACGGGACGGCCTTCGGGTCCACCGAGTAGAAGTTCCGGCCGGTGGGAAGGACGTTGACCAGCCCGCGCAGCGGCGAACCCGACGGCCCGGCCGGCACGAAACCGCCCTGCAGCGCGTGCAGCACCGCGTCCAACTCGTCGGTGGTGGCCGACAGTCGGGGCACCAGCTGGGTCGCGGCGAAGCCCAGCACGTCCGCGACGGCGGCCGGCAGGCCCTCGGTGACCTTCGCCACCGCCGCCGGGTTCCAGTCCTCCGCCTCCATCGCCTCGACCAGCGAACGGGCCCGCGCCTCGGCCGCGTCCGTCGCCCCCAGCGTCAGCGCCGACTCGTCCAGCCCCAGCGCCTCGCGCAGGCCCGGCAGCGCGCTCACCCCGCCCCAGATCTGCCGCGCCCGCAGGATCGACAGCACGATGTTGACCCGGTCGGTGCCCGCCGGGGCCTGCCCCAGCACGTGCAGGCCGTCCCGGATCTGCGCGTCCTTCACCTCGCACAGCCAACCGTCCACGTGCAGCAGGAAGTCGTCGAAGCCGTCGTCCTCCGGCCGCTCCGCCAACCCCAGGTCGTGGTCCAGCTTCGCCGCCTGGATCAGCGTCCAGATCTGCGCCCGGATCGCCGGCAGCTTCGCCGGGTCCATCGCCGCGATGTTCGAGTGCTCGTCGAGGAGCTGCTCCAGCCGGGCGATGTCCCCGTACGAGTCGGCGCGCGCCATCGGCGGCACCAGGTGGTCGACCAGCGTCGCGTGCGCCCGGCGCTTGGCCTGGGTGCCCTCGCCCGGGTCGTTCACCAGGAACGGGTAGACCAGCGGCAGGTCACCGAGCACCGCGTCCGGGCCGCACTCCGCCGACAGCGCCGCCGTCTTGCCCGGCAGCCACTCCAGGTTGCCGTGCTTGCCCAGGTGTACCACCGCGTGCGCGCCGAAACCGCCGTCCGCGCGGTCCGCCGCGATCCACCGGTACGCCGCCAGGTAGTGGTGGCTGGGCGGCAGGTCGGGGTCGTGGTAGATCGCCACCGGGTTCTCGCCGAACCCGCGCGGCGGCTGGATCAGCACCAGCAGGTTCCCGGAGCGGATCCCCGCCAGCACGATGTCGCCGTCCGGGTTCCGCGACCGGTCCACGTACAACTCGCCCGGCGCCGGACCCCAGTGCTCCTCGACCCGCTCGCGCAGCGCCGCCGGCAGCGTCGCGTACCAGCGCCGGTAGTCGGCCGCCGGGATGCGCACCGGGTTGCGGGAGAGCTGCTCCTCGGTCAGCCAGGCCTGGTCGTAGCCGCCCGCGTCGATCAGCGCGTGGATCAGCGCGTCGCCCTCGTGCCCCGAGTCCCGGTCGGTGTCCAGGCCGGGCAGGCCGTCGCCCAGGTCCATGCCCTCCGCGCGCAGCCGCTCCAACAGCCGGATCGCCGACGCCGGGGTGTCCAGGCCCACCGCGTTGCCCACCCGCGCGTGCTTGGTCGGATAGGCGGACAGCACCAGCGCGAGGCGGCGCTCGGCCGCCGGCGTGTGCCGCAACCGGGCGTGCCGCACCGCGATGCCCGCCACCCGCGCCGCCCGCTCCGGGTCCGCCGCGTACACCGTCAACCCGTCCTCGTCGACCTCCTTGAACGAGAACGGCACCGTGATCAGCCGCCCGTCGAACTCCGGCACCGCGACCTGCGTCGCCGTGTCCAACGGCGACAGGCCGTCGTCACTGCCCTCCCACTGCGCCCGCGACCAGGTCAGGCACAGCGCCTGCAGGATCGGACGGTCCAACGCCGCCAACGCCCCCGCGTCCCACGCCTCCTCGTCCCCGCCCGCCTGCGCGTCCGCCGGCCGGGTACCGCCCGCCGCCAGCACCGTCGTCACGATCGCGTCCGCCGCGCCCAGCTCCGCCAGCAGCTCCGGCTCGGCCCCGCGCAGCGACGCGCAGAAGTACGCCCGCGCCCGGGCACCCTGGTCCTCCACCGCCCGGCACAGCGTCTCCACGAACGCCGTGTTGCCGCTCATGTGGTGCGCCCGGTAGTACAGCACCGCGACGACCGGCCCCTCGGACGTGCGCGCCGCCCGCTCCAGCGGACCCCACGCGGGCGCCGACGCCGGGGGCGCGAAACCGTGCCCGGTCAGCAGCACCGTGTCCGACAGGAACGCGCCCAGCTCCGCCAGGTTCGCCGGACCACCGTGCGCCAGGTACGCGTGCGCCTCCGCCGCGATGCCCGCCGGGACGGTCGACAGCTCCATCAGCTGCGCGTCCGGCGCCTGCTCGCCGGTCAGCACCACCACCGGGCGCGGACCCGCCAGCAGCGCGTCCAACCCCTCCTGCCAGGCCCGGCGCCCGCCCAGCAGTCGCACCACCACCAGCTCCACCCCGTCCAGCAGCGCGGGCAGCTCCTCCGGCGACAACCGGGACGGGTTCGCCCAGCGGAACGGCACCGGGCCGTCCGCCGCCCGGGCGCTCAGCAGGTCGGTGTCGGACGTCGACAGCAGCAGGATCATGCGGAAGCCCTCCCGGGCGTCTCGGACGGCACGGGGCGGGCGGACGGTGCGAAGCAGGCGGACGGTGCGAAGCGGGCGGGCGCTGCGGAGCCGACGGGCGCCGCGAGGCGGACGGACCGCGCGAGGCGGGCCGGCCGTACGGGACGTGCGGACGGCGCGGAACGGACGGCAGGGGACGGCCCGGCGACGGCGGGCACCCGCCGGGGCACGGACGTGCGGCAGCGCATGGAACAGCCTTCCTCGGGGTCCTCGCCCCGGGCGGTGGAGGACGGCCGGAGTTCCTGGCTCCCACGGCTCACTGAGCCGCGGTCACAGTGGCGGGACCGCACCGGATTCGCACCGGACTTCCTCCGCTGTGCCGTCGCTGGCAGCGGACGCCCCGAGAGGCGCCCGCCAGCATCGTACGGGGTGATCGGCCCGCGGGGGAGTGTGACCTGTGACGCTGACCGAAACCCGACCACCCGCGCCCCGCGAATCCGGCCCGCACCGCCCCGCGACCACCCCCGCAACCGGCCCGCACCGCGCTGAGCTGCGCAATCGCGCCACGGCGGCCCCGGGGGAGCACCGCCCCGGTGTGACGGACGAGGCGGTGGCGCGGACGCGCCCGATGGGTATGCTCGCCGCCATGCCACCCACACCCGACGCCGCCCAGGCACCCTCCGTCGGGCCCGACCGAGGCCGCGCCGACGCCTGCCCCGGCGCGCTCCGCCTGCACTCCGCCGAGGACGGACACCTCGCCCGACTCCGCCTTCCCGGCGGACAGTTGACGTACCGTCAGCTGCACGCGATCGCCGACGCCGCCGACGCCCTCGGCGACGGCGGAATCGAGATCACCTCCCGCGGCAACGCCCAGCTGCGCGGCCTGACCGCCGACTGCGCCGCCGACCTCGCCGAACGCCTGCGCGCCGTCGGCCTGTTGCCCTCCGACACGCACGAACGCGTCCGCAACATCGTCGCCTCCCCACTGGCCGGCCTCGACGGACACGGCGCCGGAGGAGAACAGGTCACCACCTGGGTGCGGGAGTTGGACCAGGCACTCTGCGCCGCGCCGTGGGCCGCCGCACTCTCCGGCAAGTTCCTGTTCGCCCTCGACGACGGCCGCGGCGACGTCGCCGCCCTCGACGCCGATGTGACCTTGATCGCAGTCGGCGGCGGCCGCGCCCTGCTCCGCCACGGCCGCGCCCACCGCGCCACCGCCGTCGACACCCCCGTAGCCGCCGCCCTCGACGCCGCCCGCCGCATCCTCGACCTCGCCGCCGGACGCGCCTGGCACGCCCGCGAGATCCAGCGCCAACTCCCCGAGGGCGACACCCCGCTGCCACCCTTCGCCGGCGAACGAATAGTGCTGGGCGCGATCACCGGCAGTCCCGCGAGCGTGAGTAGTCCCGCCGGCGCCGGTGGCGCACCCGCCGGCGCCCTCTCCGTCGCCCCGCGCCTCGGCCGCGCGAGCAGCGCCCAGTGGCGGCTGCTCGCCGAAGCCCTCGGCGAGACCTCCCCGCACGCCGCCCGGCTCACCCCCTGGCGCGGCGTCGTCCTGCCGCACACCGACCCCGCCTGGCTGCCGCGCCTCGCCGCCGCCGGGTTCCGCACCACCCCCGGCGGCCCCTGGGAGGGCGTCACCGCCTGCACCGGCCTGCCCGGCTGCGCGAAGTCCCACGCCGACGTCCGCGCCCAGGCCGCCGAGGCCGTCGCCGCCGCACCCGCCATCGGACTCCCCGTCCACTGGTCCGGCTGTGAGCGCCGCTGCGGACACCCCGCCGGCCGCTGGGTCGACGTCCTGGCCACCCCGACCGGGCACCGCGTCACGGTCGACGGCACCACCCGCGACACCGAACCGCACGAGACCGCCGAGGCGGTCGCCGAAGCCCGTAGCGCCCAGAGCCCCCCTGCCCAGCGCCCCCCTGTCCAGAGTTCCACCGTCCAGAGCTCCACCGTCCAGAGTTCCACCGTCCAACGCCGGAGGCCCGAATGATCGAGTACGAGAAGGACGGCGCGGCCATCTACCGCCAGTCCTTCGCCACCATCCGGGCCGAGGCGAACCTCGCCCATCTGCCCGCCGACGTCGCCCGGGTCGCCGTCCGGATGATCCACGCCTGCGGCATGACCGACCTGGTCGACGACCTGCTCTGGTCGCCGAACGCCGTGGCCGACGCCCGCCGCGCCCTGCTGGCCGGCGCGCCGATCCTGTGCGACGTCAACATGGTCGCCAGCGGCGTGACCCGCAAGCGGCTGCCCGCCGACAACGAGGTGCTCTGCACCCTCACCGACCCCGCTGTGCCCGAACTCGCCCGCGCCATGGGCACCACCCGCAGCGCCGCCGCGATGGAACTCTGGCTGCCCCGCCTCGAAGGCGCCGTCGTCGCCGTCGGCAACGCCCCCACCTCGCTGTTCCGCCTGCTGGAGATGATCGAGGCCGGCGCCCCCCGCCCCGCCGCCGTCATCGGCGTCCCGGTCGGCTTCATCGGCGCCGCCGAGTCCAAGCAGGCCCTCGCCGAGCACCCCGCCGCCCTGGAACACCTGGTCGTCCGCGGCCGCCGAGGCGGCAGCGCCATCGCCGCCGCCGCCATTAACGCGATTGCGAGCGAAGAAGAATGACGGACCGTCAGAACACCGGCAAGCTGTACGGGGTGGGCGTCGGACCGGGCGACCCGTCGCTGCTCACCGTCCGCGCCGCCGAACTCATCGGCAAGGCCGACGTCATCGCCTACCACTGCGCCCGGCACGGCCGCTCGCACGCCCGGGCCATCGCCGAGCGGTACCTCACGGGCGGCCAGCTCGAAGAGCGGCTGATGTACCCCGTCACCGTGGAGACCACCGACCACCCCGGCGGCTACCGCGGCGCGCTCGACGACTTCTACCAGGAGGCCTCCGCCCGGCTCGCCGCCCACCTCGACGCCGGACGCGACGTCGTCGTCCTCGCCGAGGGCGACCCGCTGTTCTACGGCTCCTACCAGCACATGCACAAGCGCCTCGCGCACCGCTACCCCACCGAGGTCGTCCCCGGCGTCACCTCGATCAGCGCCGCCGCCGCCCGCCTCGGCACCCCGCTGGTCGAAGCCGAGGAAGTCCTCACCGTCATCCCCGGCACCCTCCCCGAGGAGGAGCTCACCGCCCGCCTCGCCGCCACCGACTCCGCCGTCGTGATGAAGCTCGGCCGCACCTTCCCGGCCGTCCGCCGCGCCCTGGAACGGGCCGGCCGGCTGGACGAGGCCCGGTACGTCGAACGCGCCACCATGGACGGCGAGCGCACCGGGCGGCTGGCCGACGTCGACCCCGACAGCGTCCCGTACTTCTCCGTCGCCGTGCTGCCCAGCCGGGTCGCCGCGCTCGACTCCGCCGGGCAGCCCTTCGAGGCCCTGGGCGCCCGGGCGGAAGGGGATCCGGGGCAGATCGGCGAGGTCGGCGAGCCTGGTCAGGTCGGCGAGCCCGGCCAGGCCGGTCAGGTCGGTGAGGTCGTCGTGGTCGGTACCGGCCCCGCCGGGCCGCTCTGGCTCACCCCCGAGGCGCGCGGCGCCCTCGCGAACGCCACCGACCTGGTCGGTTACACCACCTACCTGGACCGGGTGCCCGTCCGCGCCGGGCAGGTCCGGCACGGCTCCGACAACAAGGTCGAAGGCGTCCGCGCCGAGTTCGCCCTGGAGCTGGCCCGCCGCGGCCGCCGGGTCGCCGTGGTCTCCTCCGGTGACCCCGGCGTCTTCGCGATGGCCACCGCCGTCCTGGAGGCCGCCTGCGCGGACCCCTACCGGGACGTGCCCGTCCGCGTCCTGCCCGGCATGACCGCCGCGCACGCCGCCGCCTCCCGGGCCGGCGCCCCGCTCGGCCACGACTACGCCGTGGTCTCGCTCTCCGACCGGCTCAAGCCCTGGGAGGTGATCGCCCGCCGGCTGCGCGCCGCCGCCGAGGCCGACCTCGTCCTCGCGCTCTACAACCCCGGTTCCAAGTCCCGCACCACCCAGGTCGGTTCGGCCCGCGACCTGCTGCTGGAGTACCGCGACCCGCAGACCCCCGTGGTGATGGCCCGGGACGTCGGCGGCCCCACCGAGCGGATCCGCACCGTCGCGCTCGCCGAACTCGACCCGGCCGAGGTCGACATGCGGACCCTGCTGCTGGTCGGCTCCACCCAGACCCAGTGGGTGCGGCGCGGCGGCGAGAGCGAAGTGGTGTGGACGCCGCGCCGCTACCCCGAGCAATAGCAGGCGAGTTGACGGACCATCAGCCCGCCAGCCGCCTGACCCAGTCGACCGCCCCGGCCACGTCCGGGGCGGTCCGCACCCCCGCCGGGGCCGGCGGGCGCTCCACCACGACCACGGGCAGGCCCAGTTCGCGGGCGGCGGTCAGCTTCGGCGCGGTCGCCGCGCTGCCGCTGTCCTTGGTCACCAGCACCTCGATGCGGTGCACGCGCAACAGCTCGCGCTCCCCGTCCAGGGTGAACGGCCCGCGCTCCAGCAGGACTTCGGTCGCCACCGGCATCGGCGGCACCGGCGCCTCCACCGAACGCGCCAGGAACACCAGGCCGTCCAGGTGCGCGAACGCCGCGATGCCCTGGCGCCCGGTGGTCAGGAACACCCGGCGGCCCAGCCCGGGCAGGGCCGCCGCGGCGGCGGCCAGGCTCGGCACCGGATGCCAGCGGTCGCCCTCCCGCGCCGTCCAGCTCGGACGGCGCAGCGCCAGCAGCGGCGTACCGGTGCCCGCGGCGGCCAGCGCCGCGTTGCGGCTGATCCGCTCGGCGAACGGGTGGGTGGCGTCCAGCAGCGCGTCCACCGCGTGCGCGCGCAGCCAGGCCGCCAGCCCCTCCGGACCGCCGAACCCGCCGATCCGGACCTCCCCGGCAGGCAGCCTCGGCTGCGCCACCCGTCCCGCCAGCGAGCTGGTCACCCGCAGCGCCGGATCGGCCACCAGCACGTCCGCCAGCCGGCGGGCCTCGCTGGTGCCGCCGAGGATCAGGACGTGCATGCGGGACTCCCGGGGCCGGTGTGATCAGGACACACCACCCTAACCGGGCGGCCGGCGGGCCCGGCGTGGGACGGTGGAGGCGAGGACGGAACGGCGAGCGGAACGGCGAGCGGAGCGGCGGGATGGCCAGCGGTGAGTGACGAAGCGGTGGGCGGTGGAGCGGTGGGCGGCAGAGCGCAGGACGCGCGAGGGCGGGGGCAGGAGCAGGCGCAGGCCGCGGGCGGCGGCGGGCGCAAGGGGCAGCTGCGCAGCAGCGGGCTGCGGCCGGGCTGGACCACCGGGGCGTGCGCGACGGCCGCCACCAAGGCGGCGTACACGGCGCTGCTCGGCGGCGGTTTCCCCGACCCGGTGACGATCACGCTGCCGAAGGGTGAGCGGCCCGCGTTCGCGCTGGCCGTGGAGGAGCTGGGCGAGGGCCGGGCCAGCGCCGGGGTGGTCAAGGACGCGGGCGACGACCCCGACGTGACGCACGGCGCACTCGTCCGCTCCACCGTCCGCCCGGGCCCGCCCGGCAGCGGCGTGGTCTTCCGGGCCGGGCCCGGCGTCGGCACGGTCACCAAGCCCGGCCTGCCGCTGCCGGTCGGCGAGCCGGCCGTCAACCCGGTGCCCCGGCAGCTGATCCGCGAGGTGGTCGCCGAAGTCGCCCGCGAGTACGGCGGATCCGGCGACGTGGAGGTGGAACTCTCCGTCGACCACGGCGAGGAGATCGCCCGGCACACCTGGAACCCGCGGCTGGGCATCCTCGGCGGCCTGTCCATCCTCGGCACCACCGGCGTCGTCGTCCCCTACTCCTGCTCGGCCTGGATCGACTCGATCCGCCGCGGCATCGACGTCGCCCGCGCCGCCGGCCGCACCCACGTCGCGGGCGCCACCGGCTCCACCTCCGAGAAGGTCGTCGTCGCCGAGTACGACCTGCCCGAGGACGCCCTGCTCGACATGGGCGACTTCGCCGGCGCCGTCCTCAAGTACCTGCGCCGGCACCCCGTTCCGCGCCTGACCGTCTGCGGCGGCTTCGCCAAGCTCTCCAAGCTCGCCGCCGGCCACCTCGACCTGCACTCCGGCCGCTCCCAGGTCGACAAGGCCCAACTCGCCGCCCTGGCCAGGGAAGGCGGCGCCGACGAAGAACTCGCCGCCCGGGTCGCCGCCGCCAACACCGCCCTGGAAGCGGTGCAGTCGTGCACGGCGGCGGGCGTCCCGCTCGGCGACCTGGTCGCCGAACGGGCCCGCGCCACCGCCCTCGACGTGCTGCTCGGCGCCCCCGTCACGGTCGACGTGATCTGCATCGACCGCGCGGGCGCCATCGTCGGCCGGGCCGCCCCGAAGGGGCCCTGAACCGGGGGCGCGAGGCCGGTCAGCCGGTGACGACGGCCTGGGCGTCGATCTCCACCAGCATCGGCTCCTGCGGGAGTTCGACGAAGACGGTGGTGCGGCAGGGCTTCACCCCGCCCGGGGCGATGTTCTCCTCGATGAACTGCGCGTACACCTCGTTCATCAGCGGGAAGTCGGCGCGCTTGGTCAGGTAGACGCGGAACATCACCACGTCCTCGATGCTCGCCCCGCCGGCCTCCACGATCGCCTTGACGTTCTCCAGCGTCCGCCGGGTCTGCGCCTTCACGTCGCCGTGGTACAGGTACTCGCCGGTCGCCGGGTCCTGCGGGCCCTGGCCGGACACCTGCAGGATCGGGCCCTTGCGCACACCCTGCGAGAACATCCACGCCGGAGCGGGCGCGCCGTCGGTACGAACCTCGATCTTGTCACTCATCTTCGGTGCTCTCCAATGGAATTGACGATGGGTCAGTGAAAACCGCCGCGCGCCGGGAGGCCCGCGTCGGTGGAGATCGCCCGGGTGCAGGCGAGCAGTTGCGGAAGCAGGTCGAGCACCTGCTCGTACGGCAGGACCACGTCCGGCACCGATATCGACGCCGCGGCCACCACCCGGCCCGAGGCGTCCCGGATCGGCGCGGCCACGCAGTTGATGAACGACTCGTGCTCGGCGTGGTCCTGCGCCCAGCCCTGCGCCGCGACCTGGTCCAGCTCGGCCAGCAGCGCCTGCGGACTGGTGATCGTGTTCGGGGTGTGCACGGTGAACTCGATGCCGTCCACCACCCGGCGCCGCTCGCCCGGCGGCAGGTCCGCCAGCAGCACCTTCGCCACCGCCGTGTTGTGCAGCGCCGCCCGCAGCCCGATCCGCGAGTACATCCGCACCGGGTGCCGCGAGTCGTACTTGTCGATGTACACCGCCTCGCCGCCCTCGTACGCGGCCAGGTGCACGGTCTGGCCGGTCGCCGCGTTCAGCTCGGCGAGGTGCGGGGCGGCGGTGCGGCGGATCGACCGCTGCTCCAGCGCGAGACTGGACAGTGCGAACAGCCCCGCGCCCAGGTGGTAGCGGTACTGGGCGTCGCGGTGGACGAAGCGCTCCTCCTCCAGGCTCTGCAGCAGCCGCAGCACGGTGGTCTTGTGCACGCCGATCAGATCGGCCAGCTGGTCCAGGGAGCGCTCGCCCTCGCCGAGTTCGGCGAGCAGGCGCAGGGCGCGGGTGACGGTCTGGCTCATGGGAGTCCCGAGGGTAGTTCGAGGGTGCCGGGAGGGGACGCTTCGCAGCGGCCGGGTTTCGGTGGACGGGTCGGGGGACGGGGGTCGTGGGCCGGGTTTCGGTGGACGGGTGGGGGACGGGGGTCGGGGGCCGGGTGTCAGCGGACGGGCGCGGGCAGGGCGGGGGAGTCGAAGCCGGCCGCGGAGACCCGGGTCGCCGCCCAGTCCCGCGCGTCGGCCGCCAGCAGCGCGGCCACCGTCCGGGCGTCCGGCAGGGTGCCGTGGTCGGTGTGCGCGGTCAGCGCGCCCGCCGCCGACAGGTGGCCCAGGCGCAGCCGCGAGCGCTGGTCCAGGCCGCGCAGGGTGCCCGCCAGGTAGCCCGCCGCGAACGCGTCGCCCGCGCCCGTCGGCTCCACCACCTCCACCCGCAGCGCCGGCTCGGTCACCGCGCCCCCGTCCCGGTCGAGCGCGGTCACCAGGTGGCCGGAGTCCTTCACCACCAGCGTCGCCGGGGAGGGGAAGCGGCGGCGCAGCTCGTCCGGGTCGCCGGTGCCGAACGCGTCCTCCGCCTCGTCCGCGCCGAGCAGCAGCACGTCCGCCGCGTCCAGCAGCTCGGGCAGCACCGCCGGGTCGCGCAGCCGCCACAGCGCCGGGCGCCAGTTCAGGTCGAAGGAGACCAGCCGGCCCGGCCGGCGGCGGGCCAGCAGCGCCCGCACCAGCGCCAGGCAGTCGTCCGACAGGGCGGGGGTGATGCCGGTCAGGTGCAGCAGCGGTGCCGCGTCCAGCAGCGCCGCCGCCGCCGGGTCCTCCAGCAGCGCGGGGGAGAGCGCGGACGCCGCCGACCCGGTGCGGTAGTAGTGCAGGCGGGAGCGGCCCGGGCCCAGGTCGTGCGGCAGGGCGGAACCGCCGGTCTCCTTCAGGTACACGCCGGTCGGCCGGTGCGGGTCGACCGCGACGGCCGACACGTCCACCCCCGCCGCCGCCAGGTCGCCGGTCAGCCGACGGCCGAACCCGTCCGCACCGACCCGGCTGATCCACGCCGTCGGCACGCCCAGTCCGGCCAGCGCCGCCGCCACGTTCGACTCGGCGCCCCCCACCGAGGGACGGAACGCGCCGACGGCCTCGAACGGCCCCGGCCGGTCCGGCAGCAGCACCGCCATCGACTCGCCCAGGCATACCGCCCGGGCACCGTTTTGGCCCGCGCCGCCGTGATCCGCCATCAAACCCGCTCCCTCACCCTCGGGCCCCTGCCCCCTGCCCCCACCGCTCGACGACCCGCGTCGACGGCCCGCGCGCCCCGGCGCTCGGCGGTGAGCCCCGGTGCTGCGTGCCTGGTGGGAGGGGTGGACGGGCCGCGTCGCGGTCCGTTGACCGCCGTCCGGCGTGAATGCTAGAACCGTATCACCAACATGCGCAATACAGGTTGCACATGTTGCAACTCCCCAGCTCGTGCGTGGGCCGGGGTTCGAACGGAGGTGCGGCGATGGACGAGACGGCAGCAGGCACGGACGCGGTGACGGGTATGGAGGCCGCCGCGGCGACGGGCGTGGAGGCCGACGCGGCGACGGGTGCGGACGCGCGTCCGGAGGCGGAGGCGGAGGCGGTGACCGGCTCGGACGCGAGCGCCGGGGCGGCCGCGGAGCAGCGGCGGGAGCGCCACTTCGCCGACCCCGTCCACGGCCCCGGCATCGACACCGCCGCCGTCGCCGCCCTCGCCGACGAGACCATCGACTTCCGCTTCAAGGCCCTCCCCGCCGACGCCCACGGCCGCACCGTCCGCGACTGGCTCGCCACCCGCCCCACCCTCGACGGCCTCGGCACCCCCCTGCTCACCCTCGACGCCGCCGCCCTCCGCCACAACCTGCACACCATGGCCGCCTGGTGCCGCGCCGCCGGCGTCCGCCTCGCCCCGCACGGCAAGACCACCATGGCGCCCGCCCTCTGGCAGGCCCAACTCGCCGCCGGCGCCCACGCCATCACCCTCGCCAACCTCCCCCAGCTGCGCGTCGCCCGCGCCCACGGCGTCCAGCGCCTGCTGCTCGCCAACACCCTCCTCGACCCCGCCGGACTCGCCTGGATCGCCGGCGAACTCGACCGCGACCCCGACTTCGCCTTCGCCTCCTGGGTCGACTCCACCGACAGCGTCCACCTGATGGACGCCGCCCTCCGCGCCGCCGGCGCGCAGCGCCCCGTCGAGGTCATCGTCGAACTCGGCGGCCCCGGCGGCCGCACCGGCGCCCGCGGCGTCCCCGCCGCCCTCGACGTCGCCGCCGCCGTCCTCGCCGCCCCCACCCTCCGCCTGGCCGGCGTCGGCGGCTACGAGGGCGCCCTCGCCCACGACGCCTCCGACACCGCCCTCGCCACCGTCCGCGGCTACCTCGCCGACCTCGCCGACCTGCACCGCCGCCTCGCCACCGACTACCCCACCCCCACCCCGATCGTCACCGCCGGCGGCAGCGCCTACTTCGACACCGTCGCGCAGGAGTTGACCCCCCTCGCCCGGCAGGTCCCCGGCACCGCCGTCATCGTCCGGGCCGGCGCCTACCTCGCCCACGACGACGGCTTCTACCGGGGCATCTCCCCGCTCGCCCGGGACGCCGCCGCCACCCCGCTGCGCTCCGCCATGCACGGCTGGGCCCGGGTCGTCTCCCACCCCGAGCCCCGACTCGCCCTGCTCGACGCCGGAAAGCGCGACCTCCCGTTCGACGAAGGCCTCCCCGAACCCCAACTCGTACGCGGCCACGGCCCGTTGACCGGCGCCACCGTCACCGCCCTCAACGACCAGCACGCCTTCCTGCGCGACGCCGGCCCCGCCGCCCCGATCGGCGCCGTCCTGCGCCTCGGCCTCTCCCACCCCTGCACCGCCTTCGACAAGTGGAGCCTGATCCCCGTCCTCGACCACGCCGACACCGAGAACCCCCGCGTCGTCGACCTGGTCCGGACGTACTTCTGATGGCCGACCTGCTCCTGCGCGGCGCCACCGTCATCGACGGCACCGGCACCGACCGCCGGCAGGCCGACGTCACCGTCACCGACGGCCGCATCGACGAGATCGGCCGAGGACTGACGGGACGTCAGGTCATCGACGCCGAAGGCCTCGTCCTCGCCCCCGGCTTCATCGACATGCACGCCCACTCCGACCTGCGGATCCTCCTCGAACCCGACCACCCCTCCCGGATCACCCAGGGCGTCACCCTCGAAGTTCTCGGCCAGGACGGCCTCTCCTACGCCCCCGTCGACGACGCCACCCTCGCCGCCCTGCGCCGCCAACTCGCCGGCTGGAACGGCGACCCCGCCGACGACGAGTTCGACTGGAACTGGCGCACCGTCGCCCAGTACCTCGATCGCCTCGACGCGGCTGCGGGTGCGGGTGCGGGTGCGGGTGCGGGTGCGGGTGCGGGTGCGGGTATGGGTGCCGGGGCTGGGGCGGGGGTCGCCGTCAACACCTGCTACCTCGTCCCGCACGGCAGCGTCCGGATGCTCGCCATGGGCTGGGACAACCGCCCGCCCACCGGACCCGAACTCGACCGGATGAAAGGGCTGTTGGACGAGGCGCTGACGGACGGCGCGGTCGGCATGTCCACCGGCCTCAGCTACACCCCCGGCATGTACGCCGACACCGCCGAACTCGTCGAACTGTGCGCCGTCGTCGCCGCCCGAGGCGGCTTCCACGCACCCCACCAACGCTCCTACGGCGCGGGCGCATTGGAAGGCTACGCGGAGATGGTCGAGATCTCCCGGCGCTCCCGCTGCCCGCTGCACCTCACGCACGCCACCATGAACTTCGGCGTCAACGAAGGCCGCGCCGGGCAGTTCCTCGCCCTGGTCGACGCCGCCCTCGCCGACGGCATCGACATCACCCTCGACAGCTACCCCTACCTGCCCGGATCCACCACCCTGGCCGCCCTGCTGCCCAGTTGGTCCACCGAAGGCGGCCCCGAAGCCACCCTCGCCCGCCTCACCGACCCCACCGCCCGCGAACGCATCCGCGCCGACGTCGAGGAGCACGGCAGCGACGGCTGCCACGGCGTCGTCACCGACTGGGACACCATCCAGATCTCCGGCGTCCGCAACAGCTCACTGGCCGCCGTCGTCGGCCGGAAGGTCTCCGAACTCGCCGCCGAACAGGGCCGCACCGGCACCGAAGTCTTCTTCGGCCTGCTGCGCGCCGACCAGTTGGGCACCACCATCCTCCAGCACGTCGGCCACGAGGAGAACGTCCGCGCCATCATGCGGCACCCCGTGCACACCGTCGGCAGCGACGGACTGCTGGTCGGCGCCCGCCCGCACCCGCGCGCCTGGGGCACCTTCCCCCGCTACCTCGCCCGCTACAGCCGCGAGTTGGGCGTCCTCACCCTCGAACAGGCCATCGCCCGGATGACCGGCCGCCCCGCCCGCCGCCTCGGCCTCGACCGGCGCGGCCTGATCCGCCCCGGCTACCACGCCGACCTGGTCCTCCTCGACCCCGACACCGTCCGCGACACCGCCACCTTCGACCAGCCCAGGCAACCCGCCGACGGCATCCGGCACGTCCTGGTCAACGGCGTCGCCGCCCTCACCGACGGCAAACCCACCGGCGACCTGGCCGGCCGCGCCCTGCGCCGAGGCGCCGACCGGAAGGTCCGGGCGCTGGACTGAGCACACCCGGGGGGCCGAACCCCAGACATCACGAACAAGCTCATTTCGAACAGGAGTTGGCAGGATGGGAATGGACACCACGGACCTGCGCGCGGACCCGCGCGCCGACCTCCGCGCGGCACTGACCCGGCAACCGGTGATCGCCGTGGTGCGGGCCCCCGTGATCCCCGACGCGGTCGCGCTCTGCGAAGCACTCGCCGAAGGCGGCATCGCCTGGACCGAACTCACCTTCACCACACCGGACGTCACCCGCCACCTCGCCCGCGCCGCCGAAGCCGGCTGCCGGATCGGCGTCGGCACCGTGCTCACCCCCGACCAGGCCCGGGCCGGCATCGCCGCCGGAGCCCGCTTCCTGGTCACCCCCGGCCTGCGCCCCGCCGTCGCCGACGTCGCCCGCGAAGCCGGAATCCCGGTCGTGATGGGTGCGTTGACCCCCACCGAGGTCGCCGACGCCGTCGACCTCGGCGCCGCCGCCGTCAAGATCTTCCCCGCGAAGGCCTTCGGCCCCGGGTATTTCAAGGACCTGCGCGGCCCCTACCCGGACGTCCCGCTGGTCGCCTCCGGCGGCGTCAACGCCGGCAACGCCAAGGCCTTCCTCGACCACGGCGCCCTGGCCGTCTGCGCCGGCACCGACGTCGTCCCCCCACAGGCCGTCGCGGACGGCGACTGGGCCGACATCACCCGCCGCGCCAAGGAGTTCGTCGCCTCGCTCGGCTGAGCGCGGCTGAGCACGGTTGAGCGCGGCTGAGCACGGCCGGACAGGGCTGGGTTCTGCTCGGTGGGCGCACCCTGCTGCCGCCCCGGACCGGCCGCACCGCCGCAGCGACCGGGTCGGGGCGACCGGGTGGGGGCGGACGGGTGGGGGCGGGTTCAGCCGTGCTGGGGGAGCGGTGCCGCCCGGTGCCCGGCGGCCAGGGCGAGGACCTGGTCGACGCTCCAGTGGTCGGCCGCGTGGGTGCCGTAGTGCGCGGCGGCGACCCGGCCGTCCGAGGTGAGCAGGAAATCGGCGGGAAGCCCCAGCCGGCCGCCCAACGGGCGCGTGGCGGGCGGGCGTTCGCGGCCGCGCAGGACCAGCGGCACGCTGCGGGCCAGCGCCCGGGCGATCGACGGCCAGGCCCGCGGGTCGAGCAGGGCGCGCGCACCGCGCTCGACCCCGTACGCCCGGTAGAGCCGCTGCTCGGGATCGGCGAGCAACGGGAACGGCAACCCCTCGGCGTAGGGCCGCAGTTCGGCGGCGGGCGAGTGGAAGACGGCGATCTCCCGCACCCCCGCCTCCCGCAACTCCGGGTGCTGGACGGCAAATCCGCGCAGGTGCAGGTTGCAGATCGGACAGCCCGCGAAGCGGCGGAACTGCAGGTGCGTCAGTCCGCCCACGGGCGGCGGCGGCAGGGGCGCGTCGGCGGCGTCGGTGGCGGGGAGGGGCGGTGCGGTGGTGCCGGCCCGGAGTCGGGACACGTGGTCTCCTCGGTGGATCCTCGTAGGTGTAGACCGTACGCCAAAACTGTAGGCGTATGGCGTACGCTGTCAACCCATGCCCCGTCCACGCTCCCTCACCACCCGCCAGATCGCCGCCGCCGCCCTCACCGTGATCGACCGCGACGGTCTGCCCGCCCTGTCCATGCGCACCGTCGCCACCGAACTCGACCGCCGCACCATGGCGCTCTACCGCTACGTCGAGGACCGCGAGGAACTCGAATGCCTGGTCGTCGACCTCGCCCTCGGCACCGTCCTCGACCGCCCCGCCCCGCCGGGCACCCCGGCCCCGCCGACCACCCCGGCCCCACCGGCCACCCCGGCCACCCCGGCCCCGCCGCGACAACGGCTGCTCGCCCTGCTGGGACTGCTGCGCGAGGCCGTCGGCGCGCACCCCGGCGTGCTGCCGCTGACCGTCCGGCACCACGGCGGCTGCCTGCCCGTACTGCGCTGGCGCGAACGGCTGCTGGAGACGCTGGCCGATGCCGGTCTGGACGGCCCGGCCCGGGCGGCGGCGCTGCACGCGCTGGTGTCGTACGCCATCGGGGCGCTCGAGGTCGAGCACCAGGCCACCACCAACGCCGGTCCCGGCCCGCTCGTCCCCGAGGCCTTCCCCCTGCTCACCGCCGCCCTGACCACCCGCGCCGCCACCGACCCGGCACGCGCCTTCGCCGACGGCGCGGGCACCGTGCTCGACGGCCTGGGCATCGGCCGGGGCGGGGGCGAGGGAGGGAAATGAGGCCGGGACGGGCTCAGAGCGCGTCCAGGCCCGCCACCGGGTCCGGGCCGCTCCACTCCTCCGGGTCCTCGTCGTCGTCCGGCAGGCCCGTCACGTCGAACACCTCGTCCGCCGCCCGGACCGCCGCCCGGTACGCCCCGGCGTCCCGCACCGGGTGCAGCGCCCGCGCCCCGGCCGGGCCGACGGTCAGCACGCCGAGCGTGTAACGGTCCTCCGGCCCCGGCCAGATGTGGTCGCGCACCACCGCGAACCCGCCCCGCCCGCCGACGTACCGCGCCGCACCGCCGATCACGGACAGGAACCACAGCGGATCGCGGAACGACTCGCGCTGCACGGTCAGGTTCACCACCGTCAGGGTCCGCGCGGCCTCGTCGTACCCCAGCGAGGCGAGCCCCGGCTCCTCCGCCGTCCGCAGGAACGCCCGCAGTTGGGCCCGGTGGTCGTCGCCGTCCGTCAACCACCGCTCCACGGTGGCGGCGTCGGGCCCGGGGTGCATCGACCACGGCAGCCCGCCCGTCCCACCGGGCCGGTCGCACCACCCCGTCAGCTCCTTCCACCCCGCCCACGGCCCGGACGGCGCGGCCAAGTAGGCACGCAGCGCCGCCGGTTCGAGGTGCAGCCGGGCCATCGCGGAGTACGGTTCGGACATCGGGAGACCTCTCGTCGCCGGCAGGGCAGGGCGGAACGCCAACGCGCCGATCCTGCCAGCCCGCTGCGACAGCCCGCGGAGCCACCCTTCGGTGCCTGCCGGTCCGGCTGTGGCGGCCCTGGACCGGCCCCTGTCGCGAGCCCCGGCGTCAGCCGCGTGTGAGGCTCAGGCCGTCCCGGCGCCGGTAGCGCGCCACCGGCAGCGCGCCGCCGGGACGGCCTTCGGCATCCGCCGCATCCGCCGTACCCGCGTCAGCGGGCCCGGGTCGTCGAGTACAGGTGGCTGTCGCGGAACTCCGTCGCGGCCAGGGTCCGCCCGACGATGATGACGGCCGTCCGCAGCACACCCGCCGCCTGTACCTGCAGGGCGATGTCCCCGAGCGTGCCGCGCAGCACCAACTCGTCCGGGCGGCTGGCCATCGCGACCACCGCCGCCGGGCAGTCCGGACCGTAGTGCGGCAGCAACTCCTCCACCACGCTCTCCACGTAGCGCACCGCCAGGTGCAGCACCAGCAGCGCCCCGCTCTTCCCGAGCACGGCGAGCTCCTCGCCGGGCGGCATCGGCGTCGCCTGCCGGGCCACCCGGGTCAGGATCACCGTCTGCCCGACCGTCGGCACGGTCAACTCCCGCTTCAGCGCCGCCGCGGCCGCCGCGAAGGCGGGCACGCCCGGCACCACCTCGTACGGGATGTCCGCCGCGTCCAGCCGCCGCATCTGCTCGGCCATCGCCGAGAACACCGACGGGTCGCCCGAGTGCAGCCGCGCCACGTCCAGGCCCGCGCCGTGCGCGCGGACGATCTCCGCCAGGATCTGGTCCAGGTCCAGGTTCGCGGTGTCCACCAGCCGGGCGTCCGGCGGGCAGTCCGCCAGCAGCTCCGGCGGCACCAGGCTGCCCGCGTACAGGCACACCCCGCAGCGGGCCAGGGTGCGCTGGCCGCGCACCGTGATCAGATCCGCCGCACCCGGACCGGCGCCGATGAAATAGACCGTCACTTCGCTCCTCCTCCTGCCACTGCTCCGTCCGCACCGGACTCCCCGGCGCTCCCGCTCCCGCCTCCGCCCGCGGCTCCGTCCGCTTCGCCCCCCGCCCCCTTGACCACGCTCCACTGGGTCACCGGCATCGCCTGCCGCCACCCCGTGAACCCGCCCACCGGCACCGCGTGCGCGACCGACAGCTTCACCAACTCGCCACCTTGGCGCCGGTACCACTGCGTCAGCAGCGCCTCCGACTCCAACGTCACCGTGTTCGCCACCAGCCGTCCACCCGGAGCGAGCGCCGCCCAGCACGCCTCCAGCACCCCCGGGACCGTCAACCCGCCACCGACGAACACCGCGTCCGGACGGCCCAGTTCGGGCCCCGACGCGACCAACTCGGCCAACGCCGCCGGCGCCGCCCCCCGCACCACCCGCAGCCGGGGCACCCCCAGTGCGGCCGCGTTCCGGACGATCCGCTCCACCCGCACCGGATCGCGCTCCACACTCACCGCCCGACAACTGCGGTGCGCCCGAAGCCACTCGATGCCGATCGAACCCGAGCCGCCGCCCACGTCCCACAGCAGCTCACCCGGCGCCGGCCCGAGCGCCGCCAGCGTCGCCGCCCGGATGTGACGCTTCGTCAACTGGCCGTCAGACTCGAAGAGTTCGTCCCGCAGTCCCGGAACGAGCTGCTGCCGGGGTGAATCCGGCCCGACGGCCCCGGGGTCGAGCGCGCAGTCGACCGCCACCACGTTCAACGGATCACCGGGCGCGGACGGCCAACCCACCGCCACACCCTCGCGCACCGCCTCCGCCGGACCGCCCAACTGCTCCAGCACCCGCAGCCGGCTCGGCCCGTACCCCCGAGCGGTCAGCAGCTCCGCGACCCGCGCCGGCGTCGACGCGTCCGCGCTCAACACCAGCAGCCGACGGCCCGGGTACAGCGCCGCGTGCAGCGACTCGACCGGCCGGCCCACCAGCGTCACCACCTCGGTCTCCTCCACTGGCCAACCCAACCGGGCACACGCCAGCGACACCGAGGACGGATGCGGCAGCACCCGCAGCGACTCCACCGGAACCCCGCACTCCAGCAGCGTCCGGCCGATCCCGTGGAACATCGGATCACCACTCGCCAGCACCGCCAGCCGCCGCCCCGCGAACCGCTCCAGCAGCCCCGGCACCGACGGCGGCAGCGGCGACGGCCACGGCACCCGATCCGCCGTCACCTCCACCGGCAGCAACCCCAACTGGCGCCCTCCGCCGAGCACCACCTCCGCCGCCTCCAACGCCTCCCGCGCCGCGCCCGAGAGCCCCGGCCAGCCGTCCGCACCCACCCCCACGACGGTGATCGCAGACACGCGCAACTCCTCACGGCTCGGGTACGGGGCAGCCGCAGCCTACCCGCAGCCGACCGGCGTACCCCCCACGAGCTGCGGAGATCCACCGTGCGACATTGGCCACACCGGGACGGCCCCCATCGCCGGCCGACCGGGGACCGGTGTGCGGTCAGCCGAGCTCGGCGGCGGCGCGCTGCAGGGCCCGGGCCGCCCGGCCCATGAAATCCCGGAAGCGCTCCTGCTCGGCCTCGGTGAACTCGTCGGCCAGGCACTGTTCGACCTCGGTCGCCCGCTCGTCCGCCAGCTCCAGCGCCGCCCGCCCCCGATCGGTCAGCCGGGTCTCCAGCACGTTGCGGTGCCAGCGGTGCGGCGCCCGCTCCACCAGCCCCCGCTCGGTCAGGTGCCGGAGCAGGACCGCCATCGCCTGCGGAGTGACCTGGCAGGCCCGAGCCAGCCCCGCCCCGCTGATCCCCGGACTGTCGGCGAGCACGTACAACGCCGCGTACTGCGGCACGGTCAGCCCCGCGGGCTCGACCGCGAGGCGCTTCGCGGCCAGCAACTCCTGGCCGGCGCGGTGCAGGTCGACGCCGAGACGGTCACCGGCAGGCATTCCCATGCGGCGATGCTACAGGGTCGGCGAAATCAATCCGTTTCGTTGACAGTCGTCAATTGATTGATGATGATGGCGCTCATTGATGATCGCGATCGAATCGGGATCGGGATCAGCGCCGGAGCGGTTGCCGGACGAGCGGCACCGTCAGTTCCCCGTCGATTTGTCGATCTATTAGCTTGCCAGGACCGCCCAGCTCCGGAGGACCACGCCACCATGACCGACCTCTCCTTTCTCGCCGCTCCCGGCATGGCGGCCGGCTTCATCGCCGAGACCCGCCCGCGCGCCCACGGCGCGGGCATCGACCTGTACGAGTACGACCGGGTCACCGCCTCGGTCGACTCGCTGGTGCACTGGCCGGAGACCTGCCGGGCGGCGGCGCTCGCCCATCGGACCCGGGCCGAGGAGGCCGCCGGGCTGGGCCGGATCCGCACCGCCGGTCGGCCCCACCGGTCGGCGGCCCGCTGGTTCCACTTCGCCTCCCTGCTGCCGGACCCGGACCCGGAGCGGGCCGCTGACGTCGCCGTCGAGGCCGACCGGTCGATGGCTGCCTACCTCGCACTGCTCGAACCCCGGGCCCGGCGGATCTCCGGTGCGGGCTACGCGGGGTGGCTGCGCCTGCCGGAGGTGGGGGAGTCGGGGGAGTCGGGCGAAGAGGGGTACCCGCTGGTGGTGCTGGTGCCCGGGATGGACTCCTCGAAGGAGGAGTTCCACCGGCCGGCTGACGCGCTGCTGGCCCGAGGAGTGGCCGTCCTGGCGGTGGACGGGCCCGGGCAGGGCGTCCTGGCCGCCGGTCCGGCGCTCGGCCCCGCGCACCGGGCCGCGCTCGGCCGGGCCCTGGACCACGTCCTGAAGCAGCCGGCGGAGTCGGCTCCAGGCATGTCGGCCGAGATGACGGGCGGCAGGGCGGGCGGTGAGGCGGTCGGCGGTGTGGTGGACCCGGGGCGGGTCGCGGTGCTCGGGCTCAGCCTCGGGGGCTACCTCGCCGCCGACCTGGCCGCGCACGACCCGCGGGTGCGGGCGGCGGCGCTGGTCAGCGGACCGTACCGGCTGGAGTGGGACGCACTGGTGCCGTTCGTCACCGCCACGCTGACCCGGCGCTGCGGCGGCGCGGAGGCCGCCCGGGCCTTCGTCGAGCGGCTCGACCTGGCCGCCCTGGCACCGCACCTGCGCGACCTGCCGCTGCTGCTGGTGGAAGGGGGCCGGGACCGCATCCCGGGCGTCACCAACGCCGCCGCCCTCGGCGCGGACCTGCCGCACGCCGAGCTGCTGCACGTCCCGCACGGCAACCACCTGCTCGGCAACGCCCTGCCGGACTGGCTCCCCGACACCGCCGACTGGCTCGCCGACGTCCTGGGGTGAGCGGGCGGGAACGGCGGAACGCGAAGGGTGCACGGGCGTCACTCCACCCGGAAGCCGCCGCGGACCGTGGCGCGTTCGAGGTAGTCGATCCACTCCGCCCAGGCCGCCCACTCCGTCTGGGTCGGCCGGGTCGTCCGGGGTAGCTGCCCTCGGAGCACCACGGCCCTGGTCCACGCGGGGTGGGCCGCGAGGGTGGCCAGTGCGGACCGGATCTCGGCGGGCGTCACCAGCCAACCGTCGTTGGTGCCGCCGAACTTGTACGCGGGTATGCCCGAGGGCCGTTCGTCCTGCCAGTCGGTCACGACCCGGCAGGCGGCCCGGAACGCCCGCATGCGCTCCGACGTCCTGCCGTCGAGGACGGCCGCGAAATCGGCCGGGGCCAGGCCGTGTTCGGCGGGCGACGGCCAGGGCGGCGGCTCTTCGTACGACAGCATGCCGAGGCGTTCCATCGTCCGCCGGACCGGTCTCATCCCGGCCGAGTCGAACCGGTACGCGGGGTCTCCGGCGCCGTCCGGCCGCTCGAAGGTCAGCTCCCAGCCCATCGCCACCACCCTTCCCTGCCAAGCGCGTTGCCGCACACCGTAAGCCACGGCACGCCACCGGGCCCACCGCCGTCCGGGCGGAGACCGGGACCAGTGGTCTTCCTCCGCGCGGATGACGAGGCTCCTCCCGGTGGCGGACGCGGGTCGGCGGCGCCGGCTGCGACCTTTGACTCCGTCCCCGTGCGCGGCCGTGGAGCACGGCGGAGCCGGGGCGCGGTCGTTCGGCTCGTCGGGAGGAGAAGGAAAATGACGTGGCGTCGGATGGTTGCCGGATTGCTGGCGGGGGCGGCCGGGGTGGCCGGGACGTGCCTGGTGGTGCCGGCCGCGCGGGCCGCCGTAGTCGCGCCCGCGCCGAGGGGCGCTGTCGCGCTGTACGGGCAGGTCGGCCTCGGTCCGCAGAGTGCGCCCCTGCCCGGGTTCGGTGACCTCACGCTGAGCGTCGACGCCCGCGCACAGGGGCGCCTCGGCGGCACGGGGCGGGCCGTCATCCAGCACAAGTTCCTTACGCAGCAAGGTGGTTGGGAAGGAACGGTACGGGTCGAGGTAGATGTCGACTGCCTCATCGCGGACGGCGACACCGCGACCGTCACCGGAACGGTGCGGTCGCTGACCTACGCTGTCCCGCCCGGCACGGCCGAACCGCCCCGGCCGCCGGACGGCTGGCACCCGGAGACCGGATTCAGCTTCTCGCTCGACCGGGCGCAGCAGGGAAGGGTGGGGTGGTCGGGCGTCCCGGACCCGGGCGACCCGACCGCCCCGCCGGTGACCGCGAAGTGCGCGGCCCCCACCCCCGACCTGTACGTGATCGAGGGTGGGTACCGGTTGCGACGATGAGACGTGCGGCCCACCGCCCGGACCGGTACCGGCCGGACCGGTACGGTCGGAGCGGCGCCCCGCGGGCAGGGCTGGCAGGATGCGGGGATGGAGTCACTCCCACCGCTGCTGTACCTCGACGTCGACGGCCCGCTGATCCCGTTCGGCGGTCCGGCCGGGCGGCAGCCGGAGTACCTGACGCCCCACCGGATCCGTGAGGTGCTGGGCGCGGAGGTCGCCGATAACCCGCTGCTGACCAGGCTCGATCCTCGGCGCGGGGCGCGGATCGCCGGGCTGGACTGCCGCCCGGTGTGGGCCACCACCTGGGAGCACGAGGCCAACATCTGCGTCGCCCCGCTGCTCGGACTGCCCCAACTTCCCGTGCTGGAAGAGCCGGACGGCACGGATCCGCCGACCGCGTCGGGCGCCCTTCCACCGGGCGTGCACTGGAAGACGCCACTGCTGGTCGGCCACGCGGCGGGCAGTGCGTTCGCCTGGGTGGACGACGAGATCGGTGCGGCCGACCGGTCCTGGGTGGCCGCCCACCACGCCGGGCCCGCGCTGCTGCTCCGGGTCGACCCCCGACTGGGCCTGACCGAGCAGGACTTCACCGTCCTGGAGGAGTGGCTGCGCCAACCGTACTGATCGCGAAGGACGTTCGGCGAAACCTGCCCTCAGCCGGTGTCCGTCGCGGCCGGGACGGTCGGCCGTGCCGCAGCCTGTTGCCGGGAGTCCCGCCAGGCGCCTGGCGACTCAGGCGTGTGCGTGGGGGCGGGGGCGGAAACCGTCGAACAGGATGGCGAGGGTCCGGTCCCGGGCTGTGGGTTCCCACTGGCTGCGCTCGGCGGCCAGGCACATCGCGGCCAACAGGGCCATGGCTTCGGTGAGTTGCAGGTCGGAGCGGAGGGCGCCCTGCTGCTGCGCCCGGGTCAGCAGGGTGTCCAGCGCGGTGCGCAGGGCGGCGGCCGCCTCGGAGGTGCCGGCCTTGACGTCGATGCCCGCGTCGGCGAGCACCTCGGCGAAGGCGCGCATCCGGCTCGCGTTGTCCACGACGGCGGTGAAGAACGCGAAGAACGCCGCCCCGGCGTCCGCTGCTTCGACCAGGGTGCCCGAGTAGTCGGCCAGTTGGAGCATCCGGGCGACCATGATGCCTTCGAACAGGGACTCCCGGGTGGGGAAGTGCCGGTAGATGGTGCCGAGTCCGACGCCGGCGGTCTCGGCGACGGCCCGCATCGAGGCCGTCGCGCCGTCGCGGGCCAGCACCGACTCCGCTGCGGCCAGCACGCGTTCGCGGTTGCGTCGGGCGTCCGTGCGCAGCGGGCGGGAGTTCTCGGGCATGCCTTCCCCTGACTGGTACTCGGTGGTGGGTGGTTGGCGGCGGACGTTCGGCGGCGTGCGCCCTGTTCTGGCGCCTTGTCAGGCGTAGCGGCTATCCCGTGCGCTCGAAGCGGAACGTTCGATCCGGATCCTAGCGGCTCGCGGCCTTTGCGTGCGGGCGGGCCCGGGGGTGGGTGCGAACGCGGAGGGGAGGGCGGGAACGGAGCAAGTAGGGCTCGGCGCGTCGGGGTTGAAGGTCAAGCGCGTCCGCCCGGATCGGGTTCGGCTGCGGCCGGGTCGGCGAACGCGGCGGCCAAGCGGTCGCGTTGGGTCGCGGGTGGGCGGCGCAGCTCCCCGGCCGGAGGGGGATCGGTGGGCGGTGGCGTTCGTGGCGGGGGCTCCGGTGAAGTGCGGCCGCCGGGACGGCGGCGGGTCGGGTTGCCACGTCGCGTCATGACACGGAGCGGGCGAGGTGGAGCAGGCCGGCGCGGATCCGCTGTTCGCCGAGTTCCGGGAGGAGTGCGGAGACGTGGTCGGCGGCCAGGGGGGCGAGCAGGGCGTGGGCGGCGTGGTCAGGGTCGGGTGCGGCGGGGAGCAGGATCGCCACGTGGCGGTGCCAGAACCGATAGGCGCCGATCCGGTAGCGGGCGCCGGGGGCGGCGGTTTCGGACATCCGGACCAGTGCGAGGTGTTCCAGCAGGTAATCGAGGTAGGCGTCGAGGAACGCGGTCAGGCGCTGGTCGGCCGGGGCTCCGGGGCCGAGCGGGGGCGGCCCGTGCAGGACCGCCTCCTGGAGCACCCGCTCGCGGGCGTCCAGGAGGGCGGCGGCCAGCCCCGACTTGTCGCCGAACCGGCGGAACAGGGTGCCCTTGCCGACGCCCGCGGCCGTGGCGACCTGGTCCATGGAGACCGCCTCGACGCCCTGTTCGGCGAACAGTCTGGCGGCCGCCTCCAGTACCGCGACCCGGTTGCGGGCCGCGTCCGCGCGTTCCTTGGGGGGCGGAGTCCGCAGGAGTTCCAGGGGCGTTGCGGAAGCGGACTGCGGTCCGTTACTGTTGTGAGCCATAACAGGACTGTAGTCCGATTCCCCTGGAGGCAGTGGCATGACCGCACTCATCACCCGCGACGAGCTGGCAGTGGCGATCAAGGGCGGCGCCGTGACCGTCGTCGACACGCTCGGCGGCGAGTACTACGCCCAGCAGCACCTCCCCGGCGCCCTGGTGCTGGTCCCGGGCGCCGTCTACGCCGAAGCGTCCACCCTGCTGCCCGACCGCGACGCCGCGATCGTCACCTACTGCTCCGGCCCGACCTGCCCCAACAGCGGCCAGGTCGCCGACCGGCTCACCGCCCTCGGCTACGCCAACGTCCGCAAGTACCGTGAGGGCATTCAGGACTGGGTCCAGGCCGGGCTTCCCACCGAATCCGCCTGACCTCCGCCGCGCGACGAGCCGCCGTCAGTCGGCGAACCCGACTCCCGGCGCCGGGAGTTCCGTCTCCTGACGCACGGGGGAGGGGCCGCCGAGACGGCGGTTGCGGGCGGCCCGGGCGGCGAGGCGTTCGGTGTCCGGAAGTCGGGCGAGCTCGGCGAGCGCGGCGCTGACGGCGGCGGCGAGGCGGTCGCGCAGCTCGGCCGGGTCGGCGCCCTCCGGAACGACCTGGTCGACCAGGCCGGTGGCGGTCAGGGCGGTGGCGGTGATGCCCTGGGCGCGGGCGAGTTGAGGTGCGTGGTCGCCGTCGCGGTGGACGATCGCGGAGGCGCCCTCGGGGGGCAGCGGGGCCAGCCAGGCGTGCTCGGCGGCGAGCACCCGGTCTGCGGGCAGCAGGGCGAGCGCCCCGCCGCCGCTGCCCTGGCCGAGCAGGACGGCCAGCACGGGGGTGCGCAGCCCGACCAGCGTGGTCAGGCAGGCTGCGATCTCCAGTGCCACACCGTCGAGTTCGGCTTGGACGGAGAGCTCCGCACCGGTGGTGTCGACCACCGTGAGCAGCGGCATCCCCAACTCCTCGGCGATCTGCGCCTGACGCCGGACGGCCCGCAGATCGGCCGCCGTGACCGGCAGTTGGGGCTGGTCGGGTCCCTGTCGCTGCTGGGCGACGACCATGACGGGGCGCCCGCCGATCAGCGCCAGCCCACGGACCAGCGCGCTGTCGCCGTCCAGCGGGAGGAAGGACTCGGCGGCGTGGTAGAGGAGTTCGAGCGCGGTGAGGCGGTCGGGGCGGCGGCTGAGCAGCACCGACTCCCAGGCGTCCGACGGCCCGGGAGCGGCCGGCGGGACAAGGGCGGCCGACGGGACGGGAACGGGCGATGGGACGGGGGCATCCGACGCGGGGGCATCCGAGGGTGCGGACGCGGGGCGGGCGGTGAGGACGGTGAGGGCGCGGGCCAGGAAGGCGCGCAGCCGTTCGGGCGGGACGATCGCGTCCAGCCGGCCGTGCGCGGCCAGCGTCTCGGAGCGTTGGACGGCCGGCGGCAGCGGTTCGCCGCGCAGCTCCTCGTACACCCGGGGGCCGAGGAAGCCGAGCCGGGCGCCCGGTTCGGCGAGCACCAGGTGGCCGAGGGTGCCCCAGGAGGCGAACACCCCGCCCATGGTGGGGTTGCGCAGGTACGTCAGGTAGGGGAGTCCGGCGGTGCGGTGGGCGTGGACGGCGGCGGTGACCCGGACCATGCACAGGAACGCGGCCGAGCCCTCCTGCATCCGGGTGCCGCCGGAGACCGGCAGGGCGAGCAGCGGCAGGCGTTCGGCGGTGGCGCGCTCCACGGCCCGGGTGATCCGCTCGGCGGTGGCCACGCCGATCGAGCCGCCGAGGAAGGCGAACTCGCAGGCGACCAGCGCGATCGGACGCCCGTCCAGCAGGGCGCGTCCGGTCAGCACGGCCTCGTCCAGGCCGGTGCGGGCCCGGGCCCGGGCCAGCGCGTCCCGGTAGTCGGGGTCGGCGTACTCGGTGGTGACCGGCTCGTCCCAGCTGTGGAAGGTGCCGGGGTCGACCAGCAGGTCGAGGAGTTGACGTGCGGTCACCGGGGCCTCCGTCGTACGGGGGTGGGGCGGGGAAGGGCGGAGCAAGGGGTCGTGCGGCCGAGGCTAGCGGGGCGGCGAGGTGCTCGGTGGGCGCGCCGCACGGTGGTGAGCGAGATCACCGCCCCGGGCCTCCGGCGTCTGGCGCGGCGGGGGTCGGGATGTGAGGCAGCAGACACCGGCTTAATTGGTATCCAAGATGCTTAATTGGCTAGAGTCAGGCCCGTGAGGCTGACCAAGAGCACCGACATCGCCCTGCGCATCGCGATGCGCCTGGCGGTGCTGGACGAGGACCAGACCCCGACCACCCGCGAGGTGGCCGAGGCGGTCGGCGTCCCGTACAACCACGCGGCGAAGGTGGTCAGCCGACTCCAGCACCTGGGCGTGGTCGAGGCCCGGCGCGGCCGCGGCGGAGGGCTCGCCCTGACCGCCGCCGGGCGCGCCGGTTCGCTCGGCCGGATCGTCCGGGAGCTGGAGGGCGTCGGCGACGTGGTCGGCTGCGAGGACGAGCCGCCCTGCCCGCTGCGCCACTCCTGCCGGCTGCGCGGGGCGCTGCGACGCGCGCAGGAGGCGTTCTTCGCGACGCTCGACCCGCTGACCGTGGACGACCTGGTCGCCGACGGTGGTGGTGACGCCGGTGACGGCGCCGGTGCCGGTCCGGTCCTGTTGGGGCTGCCGGTGGTGCCGGTCGGCCCGGTCGGCCCGCCGGGCGCGGGGCCGTTCGGCCCTTCCGCCTAGCCGTCCGTCGGACGAGCATCGAGGCGAGCGCAAGGCGCCTCCCGCGCCCCGGGCGACCTCCGCGATGGTCGGTGACGGTCGGTGCCAGGTAGGGCCGGTCCGTAGTGACGAGCAGTGGCCAGCCGGTCGGCCGGCTGGTTTTCTCACGCTTTTTAATACGCATCTCAGATGCGAGTTTGGAGTTTCGGATGCTGTCCGAGAAGTCCGCGCAGACCGTACGCGCCACCCTGCCCGTGGTGGGTGCGGCGATCGGGGAGATCACCGGCTCGTTCTACGGCCGGCTGTTCGCGGCCCACCCCGAGCTGCTGCGCGACCTGTTCAACCGGGGCAACCAGGCCGACGGAAGCCAGCGCCAGGCGCTGGCCGGCTCGATAGCCGCCTTCGCCACCGCCCTGGTCGAGCACCCCGACCGGCGCCCGGACGCCATGCTCGCCCGCATCGCGCACAAGCACGCCTCGCTCGGCGTCGCCCCCGACCAGTACCAGGTGGTCCACACTCACCTGTTCGCCGCCATCGTCGAGGTGCTCGGCGACGCCGTCACCCCCGAGGTCGCCGCCGCCTGGGACGAGGTCTACTGGCTGATGGCCAACGCCCTGATCGCCATCGAGGCCCGCCTGTACGAGGAGAGCGGCACCCGCGGCGAACGCCGCCCGTACACGGTGGCCTCCCGCACCGCCGAGACCGCCGACGTCGCGACCTTCCTGCTGCGCCCCGCCGACGGCGGGCCGGTGCCCGCGCACAAGCCTGGCCAGTACGTGTCGGTGCAGGTCGAACTCCCCGACGGCGCGCGGCAGATCCGCCAGTACAGCCTCTCCGGGCAGCCCGACGGCGGTCTGCGGATCACCGTCAAGAAGGTCGTCGGCGACCCGGCCGGCGAGGTCTCCAACCACCTGCACCAGCACGTCGACGTGGGCGCCACGCTGCAGGTCAGCGCCCCGTTCGGCGACGTGCAGCTGGCCGACGGCGACCGGCCGGTGCTGCTGGCCTCGGCCGGCATCGGCTGCACCCCGATCGTCGGCATGCTCGCCCACCTCGCCGAGTCCGGCGCCACCCGCAGGGTGATCGCCGTGCACGGCGACCGGCGGGAGTCCGCGCACGCCTTCCGCGCCGAGTACGCGCAGCTGGTCGACAAGCTCCCGAACGGCGAGGCGCATGTCTGGTACGAGCGCCCCGAGGGCGAGTGGCCCGCCGCGCGCACCGGCCTGGTCGACCTGGCCGGCCTGGACGTCCCCGCCGACGCCGTCGCCTACCTGTGCGGCCCGCTCCCGTTCATGCGCGCCGTCCGCACCCAGCTGCTCGCCGCCGGCGTCCCCGCCGCGGACATCCACTACGAGGTCTTCGGCCCGGACATGTGGCTCGGCCAGGCCTGAACACCGGCCCGAGCGCGGGCCCGGCAGACGTCAACCACCCTGCGGCAGGCGGGGGATGACGCAAAGGGCCCGGCCCCGGAGCGGTGCGAACCGCTCCGGGGCCGGCGGCTGGCGGCCGGGGCCGGGTCAGGGCCGGGGCCGGGGCCGGGGCCGGGTCAGGGCCGGGGCCGGACCGGGTCGGGGTCGCCGGTCACTTCAGGACGGCCCGGATCGCGTCCCGCAACTGGTCGTCGCTCGGTTGCAGGGCGCGGTCCAGGGCGAGGGCGAACGGGAGGACCGCGCCGTCCGGGCGGGTGACCCGGCGGGGCGGGGCGAGCAGGCGGCAGTCCTCGGCGGCCACGGCCAGCACCTCGGCGGCGAAACCGGCGAAGCGGTTGGAGTCGTCGGCCACCACCAGTCGGCCGGTGCGACCCAGCGACTCCACCAGGGCGGCCCGGTCCAGCGGGTACAGGGTGCGCGGGTCGAGCACCTCCACCGAGGCCTCGCCCGCCAACTCCTCGGCCACCGCGACGGCCTGGTGCACCAGGTGGCCGACCGCGACCACCGTCACGTCGGTGCCCGGCCGCACCGTCCGGGCCCTGCCGAGCGGGACGGGCACCAGCGGCGCCGTCACGTCCTCCCGCACCCCCAGCGCACCCGCCGGGGCGAACAGCACCACCGGGTCGTCGTCCCGGATCGCCGAACTCAGCAACCCGTAGGCGTCGGTCGGCGTCGCGGGCGCCAGCGTCTTGATGCCGACGTGCGCGAACAGGCCGTACGGGTGGTCCGAGTGCTGGCCCGCCCAACCGCTGCGGGAACCCGAACCCGGCACCACCACGGTCAGCGGCACCCGGGCCTGCCCGCCCGTCATCAACGAGAACTTGTGCGCCTGGTTCGCGAGTTGCTCGAACACCAGGAACAGCAGCGACGGGATCTGCAACTCGATCACCGGACGCATCCCGTTCAGCGCGGCTCCGATGCCCGCCGAGGTGAACGCCTGCTCCGACAGCGGTACGTCCACTATTCGTTCGGTGCCGAAGCGTTGCTGCAGGCCCAGGGTCAGGCCGGCCAGGCCCGCGCCGACGTCCTCGCCGAACACGCACACCGCCGGGTCGGCCTCCAGCGCGTCCGCCAGCGCCCGGTTCATCGCCTTGGCGTACGACAACAGCGTCACAGTGCCGCTCCCGACCGGGGCCGCAGCCCGCTCGCGTACAGGTGGTCATTGGCCGTCGCCGGATCGGGCTCCGCCGAGGCCAGCGCGAACTCGGCCGAGGCGGCCAACAGTTCGGCCACCTCCCGGTCGATCTCCGCCGCCTGCCCGGCCGGCAGGCCGGTCGCCAGCGGGTCGCGCTCCCGCCAGGACGCCACTTCCTCGGCCGTCCGGTACGACAGCCGGAAGCGCCGCTCCATCGTGTGGTGGGCCTCGAACCGGTACGTCAGGCACTCCAGGAACGACGGACCGCCCCCCGTGCGCGCCCGCTCCACCGCCCGCTCGGCCGCCGCCCGGACCGCCTCCACGTCCATCCCGTCCACCGTCTCGGCCGGGATGCCGAACGCCGCCGCCCGGCCGCAGGCCGACCCGCCCACCGCCGAGGCGGCCGGCAGCGTCGTCGCGTAGCCGTTGTTCTCGCAGACGAACACCACCGGCGCCCGCCAGATCGACGCCAGGTTCAACGCCTCCAGCAGGACGCCCTGGTTGAGCGCGCCGTCGCCGAAGAACGAGGCCACCACGGTGGGTTCACCGCGCCGCCGGGCCGCCCAGGCCGAGCCGACCGCGATCGGCGCGCCCGCGCCGACGATGCCGTTGGCGCCCAGGATGCCGAGCGAGAAGTCCGCGGCGTGCATCGAACCACCCCGGCCGCCGTTCAACCCGCCGACCCGGCCCAGCAGTTCGGCCAGCAGTCGGCCCGGGTCGGCGCCCTTGGCCAGCACGTGCCCGTGCCCGCGGTGGGTCGAGGTCAACTGGTCGGTCGGCTCCAGCGCGGCGCACACGCCGACCGCCACCGCCTCCTGCCCGATGTACGGGTGGGTTCCGCCGACCACCAGCCCCGACCGCACCCACTCCAGGGCCAGCTCCTCGAACGAGCGGATCAGCCGCATCGTCCGGTAGCGCCCCGCCGGGTCCGCCAGGTGCGGCAGGCTCACCGGCCCGACCGCCACAGCACCGGGCAGAACTCCGGGTCCGCGTAGTCCGGCCGGCCGGCCGCGTCCCGCCGCACCACCGCGTCGTGGTTGTACACCACCGGCGAGCCGTCCGGCTTCAGGAACGAGCGGTACCGGTTCGCCCCGTCCTGCAGGTGCAGCGACACCGCCCGGCGCGGCTGCGCCGACCGGTTCGGGCCCGAGCCGTGGTAGGTGCGGCAGTGGTGGAAGGACACGTGCCCGCGCGGGATCTCCATCGGCACGGTGTGGACCTCGGTGCCGTTGAACTCGGCGTTCTCGTGCAGCAGCTGCTCCAACTCGGAGCGGTCCCGGGCCGCGAAGTGCCGGGTCGAGTCGTCACCGCCCGGCCGCTCCTCCCAGCGGTGGCTGCCGTCGACCATGGTGATGGTGCCCATCTCCTCCGTGCAGTCGTGGAACGGCAGGAACGCCGTCAGCATCCGCTGCGAGGTGGAGGTCTGCCAGTAGTGCTTGTCGAAGTGCCACGGCACCACGTTGCTCGGCTCGCCCGGCACCGGCGGCTTGAAGATCAGCGTCGACTGGAACAGCCGGATCTCCTCCGCCTGCGCGAGGCGGGCCGCGACCGCGCCCAGCAGCGGCTTGCGCAGGATCCGGCCGATCTCCTCGTGCTCGTAGTGCACGTAGTCGTTGTGCCGCTGGACCGGCCCGTCCGACGGCTTCCAGGACGCCAGGTGCGGCGGCCGGGCGGGGAGTTCACGGTCCCGCTCGCCCGCGTAGTAGCGCTCGGTGGCGGCCTGCAGCGCGTCCAGTTCGGCGTCGCTGAACAGCCGCCGGGACAGGTACCAGCCGCGCTCCGCGTACTCCAGCACCTCCTCGACGGTCGGCAGCAGCGCCGACTCCTCCTCGGTCAACTCGAACTGCTCCGTAACGGTGGTCATTTCGCGCTCCTCTCTCGTCCGTCCGGGCCCGGTCCTCCGGCCTGCTCGTCCGGTCAGCTGTCCGCGGTGGCGCGCTCGCGCTCCACCGCCTCGTACAGGGCCTTGATGTTGGCGGTGCCGAAGGTGCCGGCGCCGCGCCGCTCCACCAGCTCCAGGAAGAAGGTCCGGCGCGGGTGGGTGGAGCGGGCGAAGATCTGGAACAGCTCGCCGCCGTGGTCCCGGTCCACCAGCACGTTGGTGTCCCGCAGTTCGGGCACCGGGATGGCCGTCGGGCCCAGCCGCGACTCCAGTGCCTCGTAGTACGCGCCCGGCGTGCTCAGGAACGCCACCCCGCGCCCGCCCAGCTCCCGTACCGTCGCGGTGATCGACGCCGTCGCGTACGCCAGGTGCTGGACGCCCGCGCCGCCGTGCGCCTCCAGGAAGCCGTCGATCTGGCCGGACGCCCGCGAGGTGTCCGGCTCCAGCAGGGTGAAGGTGATGGTCCCGCACGGGCTCTGCACCACCCGGGAGTCCATCGCCTGGTCGCCGACCTCCACGTACTCCCGGAAGATCTCCCGGAAGCCCAGCCCGCGCACCGCCCAGTCCACCGAGGGCGCCAACTGCCCGCCCGGCACGACGATCGCCACGTGGTCCAGCGACAGCAGCGCGCCCTCGCCCGGCAGTTCACCGCCCGGCAGCAGATCGTCCGAGTCGACGAACCGCAGCGCCAGATCGCCGAAACCGGAGACCGTGCCCGCCCCGTCCAGGCAGCCGCCGCCCGCGTTCAGCGCCCGCTCGGCCGCCGCGGCCGCCGCCACCGCGTCGGTGTGCCGCAGCGCGATCACCGCGACGCCGTCGCCGTGCCGCCGCACCCACGCCGCGACCTGGTGCTCGGTCTCCACCGCCGAGGTCAGCAGCACCCGGATCGAACCCTGGTGCGCCACCACCTGGTTGGTCCCCGGCGCCACCCGGGCCGGCTCACTCAGCGTGAAGCCCCAGTCGTCGCGCAGCTGGGCGGCGTACTTGTGGGCGTCCTCCACGTACAGTTCGGTGTACGCGATGCCGGGCACGGTCATGAGTCCCCTCCGAGGTGCTTGGCCGTGATGCTCGGCGGCCCGAACAGCAGGCTCAGGTTGTGGCCGCCGAACGCGATCGAGTTGGACAGGGCGTGGCGCACGACACTGTGCTCGGCCGCGCCGCGGACGTGCCGCAACGCGCAGTCACCGTCCGGCTGTTCGAGGTTGAGAGTGGGCGGGAGCAGGCCCTCGGCGACGGCCAGCGCCGACACCGCCGCCTCCACCGCCCCCGAGGCGCCCAGCAGGTGGCCGGTCGCGCCCTTGGTCGAGCTCACCCACGGGTCGTGGTCGCCGAACACCTCGCGCAGCGCCGCGGCCTCCGCCCGGTCGCCCAACTTGGTGCCGGTGCCGTGGGCGTTGACGTAGTCGACGGCCGTCGGCGACAGGCCCGCCGAGCGCAGCGCGGCCCGCATCGCGGAGATCGCGCCCGCGCCGTCCGGACGCGGCATGGTCGGATGGTGGGCGTCGCTGGCCGCCCCCCAACCGGCCAGCGCGGCATAGGCATTGGCGCCTCGGGCGGCCGCGTGCTCGGCGCTCTCCAGGACCAGGACGGCGCTGCCCTCGCCCAGGACGAAGCCGTTGCGGCGGGCGTCGAACGGCCGGGACGCCTGCGTCGGATCGTCCCAGCCGGCGGCCAGGGCGCGGGAGTTGTCGAAGGCGGCGGCGATCGTCGGGTGTAGCGGGGCCTCCGCGCCGCCGCACACCACCACGTCCGCCTCGCCGCCGCGGATCAGCCGCAGGCCCTCGGCGATCGCCTGCGCGCCGGCCGCGCAGGCCGTGATCACGGCCGAACTGTAGCCGCGGATGCCGTGCTTGATGGCGACCCGGGCGGTCGCCATGTTCGACAGCATGCCCGGCAGCAGGTACGGGCTGACGGCGGCCCGGCCGCGTTCGCGCCGCCCGGCGGCCTGCTGCTCGTAGCTCTCCAGCCCGCCGCCGCCGGTGCCCAGCACCACCGCGACCCGTTCCGGATCGGCGTCCTGCCCGACCGTCAGCTTCGCGTCGGTGAGGGCGTCCTCGGTGGCGGCCAGGGCGAGCAGCAGGTAGCGGTCGGCGACCCGGACCTCGGTCGGCGGCAGCACCTCGGTGGCCGGGACGTGCGGGGCGACGCCCGCGACCCGCAGCCAGCCCGCCGCCGGGTGGTCCTCGGCCGGCGCGACCAGCCCGGAGCGGCCGGCCGCGAGGGCGCGGAACGCCTCGGGCACGGCCCGGCCCAGCGGCGTCACCCAGCCGATGCCGGTGACCTGCGCGGAGATGGTGTTCACTCGCCCTCGGCTCCGGTACCGGCTGCGGTTCCGACTGCGGCTCCGGCGGTCGCGGTCGCGGCTGCGGTGTTCTCGGCCAGGTGGCGCTGGCGCAGCAGCACCTTGCGGACCTTGCCGGTCGGGCCGAGCGGGATCCGGCCGTCCGGGACGGGCAGCACGGAGCGGACCACGGCGGCGACGTGCGGCTCCAGCGCGGCGAGCACCTCGGCGGTGCGGTCGGCGTCCTGGTCGGCGGCCGGGTCGAGCTGCAGCAGCACGTCGGCGATGGTCCGTTCGCCGTCACGGAAGGCGACCACGGTGCAGTCGTGCACGTCCGGGCAGGCGGCCAGCACGCGCTCCTCGCTGGCGGCGGTGTGCAGGCGCCGGCCGTCGCCGAGGTCGACGGTGTCGACGGCGCGGTCCACGTGGTAGTAGTAGCCGTCCTCGTCGCGGTACATCAGGTCGCCGGTGAGGAAGTAGTCGCGCACCCGGGTGCGGTGGGTGGTGACCGAGTCGTTCCAGTAGCCGGGTGACAGGGTGGGCGAGCGGGTGCCCAACTCGCCGACCTCGCCCGGGCCGAGCTCGTTGCCGTCCGGGTCGAGGACCGCGCAGTCGACGAAGGCGTGCGGGCGGCCCACGCAGCGGCCGTAGCGGTCGGAGTCGACGGTGTGGCTGATGTGGAAGTGCGAGTGGCCCATCTCGGACGAGCCGAGGCCGTCGATGAACACCGAACCGGCGGTGCGCACCCGACCCTGGCGGGTGGCGGTCTCCCGCGAGCCCTGGGCGACCAGGCGGCGGATGTGCGCCTCGTGCGCGCAGTCGCCGGTGTTCCACCACAGGCCGACCGAGGACAGGTCGCGGGAGGACAGGTCGCGCCGGGCCAGGTCGGCCCAGGTGGTGGCGAAGCCGTACACGCCCTGCGGCTGCCAGTGCTCGATGGCGTCCAGCACGGCCGGGCCCGACTGCTGCGAGATCAGGTGCAGTTGGGCGTCGAAGCTGAGTGCCAGGTTGACCGCGATCAGCGTCGCGGCGTGCGCGGCCGGCAGCGCGCTGAGCACCCGGTCGATGCCCTGCGGACGGGGCAGCAGCAGGCGGTGCCGGATCGCCGCGTACAGGCTGGCGTGCGAGTGCAGCACCGCCTTCGGCAGGCCGGTGGTGCCCGAGGAGTGGGTGATCGCCACCGGGTCGGTCGGCCAGTGCCGGTACGGGGCGGGCGCCGACTCCGGGTCGCCGTCCGCGAGTTCGGCGGTGTCGGCGAGGATCGGGGCCCCGAAGTCGACGTCCGCCAGGGCCTTGGCGTGCGCGGCGTCGGCGAGCAGCCCGACCGCGTTCAACCGGCGCAGGTAGCGGGCCGAAGTGTCCGCGTCCAGCGCCGGGTTGAGCAGGGCCGGGATAGCGCCGAGGCGGCTCAGGGCCAGGAAGGACAGCACCTGGTCGGCGGCGGCGGACGCCTGGACGGCGACCGGGTCGCGCCGGCGCACCCCCAGCGCGTGCAGGGAGGCGGCCCTGGCCCGTACCGCGACGTCGAGTTGACGGAGCGTCAGCGCCTCGTTCGCCGGATGGGAGTCGACGGGGGTGTCGAAGGTCAGGGTCGGCGAGTCCAGGCCGAGGCCCTGCTCGACCCGGGTGGTCAGGACGTTGCCCGCGCCGACGGAACTGTCCGCGGACAGCGTGGCGCGAAGGGTTCGGAGGCTCATCGTTCCCGTTCTTGTCGTGGCGTGGTGCGGGAGGCGGGGCCCTCGGGGGCCCTCGGGGGTCGGGTGCCGGGGGCGCCGAACGCTCAGGGGGCGAGCAGGACGGCGGTGGCGTGGTCGGGCGGGCCCTGGACGGCGGTGATCGCGAGCACCTGCTCGGCGTCCCCGTCCTCGATCAACAGGGCTGCCCGGTCGTGCAGTTCGCGTTCGTCCTCGAAGCCGGGGCCGAGCGCGACGACCGGGCCGTCCAGCTGCCAGCGGGCGGCGAGGTGACCGAGGACGGCGTTCGGGTTGGACTGGAAGAACAGCAGCGGCGCCGCCCGCTGCCCGGCGGCGGTGGCCCGGGCGAGCGCGTCCGCGGTACCGGTGTCGCCGGTCGGGCTGACCAGCAGCAGCGCGGTGCGCGGCGCCCCGGCGGCCGGCGGCGACCCGTAGCGGGCGCGCAGGCAGCGCTCGGCGGTCTCGGCCACCAGCGGACTGAACGCGGACTCCACGAACCCCGCGATGGCGGGCAGTTCGTCCGCCGGCCGGTCCGGCCACCGGGCGGCGGCCAGCACCCGCAGCGGCCCCGCGAGCAGCCGGGGCACCGCGACGGACCCCGGCGGCGGGGACGGAAGGGGCGACGGGGGCGACGGGGGCGCGGCGGGTGCGGGTACGGGCGCGGAGGCCTTGGCGGTCTGGGCGGTCGGAGCGGTCGGGGCGGTCATGCGGGAGCCACCAGGAGGACGGGCCGGGGACGGCCGGACGGGAGCGGGAACGGTGGTGCGCGGGCCTCAGCAGGGGAGGCGGCCGAGGCGGTGCACGGCGGGCGGGGCGGTGGCCGGTCCGGGGCGTGGAGCGAGCGGCGCTCCCGGGGTCCGCGGTGACGGGGGTGCCGGCGGTGCCGGCGGCGACGGTGCTGACGGCGGCGACAGTGGCGGGTCGGTGGCGGGAGGGGTGGGCGAAGAGGTCATGCGGAGGCCACCAGGAGTGCGGTGTCGGCGCCGCCGAACGCGGCGTTCACGGTCAGGGCGAGGGCCGGAGCCGGGGCGGCCGGTCGGGGGCGGTCGAGGACCAGGTCGAGCGGGCAGCCCGGGTCGAGAGCCTGCCAGCCGGCGTTCACGGGGAGCGAGCCGACCTGCAACACGCCGACGGTGACGGCCAGTTCGAGCAGGGCCGAGGCCTCCAGGGCGTGGCCGTGCACGGACTTGGTGGAGCTGACCGGCGGGGTGCCGTCCGGGAAGACCGTGCGCAGGGCGGCGGCCTCGGCGAGGTCGCCGAGCTTGGAGCCCGCGCCGTTGGCGTTGACGTAGCCGACCGCGGTCGGCTCGACGCCGGCCCGGGCCAGCGCCCCGTGCACCGCCCGGGCCAGACCGGTGCCGTCCGGGTGCGGTCGGCAGACGTGGTGGGCGTCCCCGGTCCGCGCCCAGCCGGCGATCCTGGCGAGTGGCCGGCCGCCGCGCCGACGCAGGGCCGGCTCGGACTCCAGGACCACCGCCACCACCGCGTCCCCGAGCAGCATCCCCTGCCGTCCCAGGCTGAACGGCCGGACGGCGCCGTCCCCGGCCAGTGCCCGGCCGGCGTCGAACACCGCGAAGGTGTCCGGCTCGACCAGGTACCCGGCCGCGACCAGCACCCGCTCGCGGCGGCCGGAGGCGATCAGCGCGGCGGCGTCGGCGACCGCGGTGGACGCCGCGACGCACGCGCCGGTGTACACCCGGGGCCGCAGGCCGGTGCGCTCGGCGACCTCGGCGGCGACCGGTCCGGCCCGCCGGTCGCCGTGCAGGGCGAGCAGCAACTCCTCGCCCTGGGAGGGGAGTTCGGTGTCGACCGGACCGGAGAGCGCGCCCGACTCGGCGAGTACCGCCACCAGCTGGTCGGCCAGCCGGGGCGAGCCCGGCCCGGTGGCGGCCCGGTCGGTGCGTTGCGCGGAGGTGCCGAAGCGCTCCACCCGGGTGAACGCGGGCCGCCCGGCGAGCACCCCGTCGGTCAGCGCCGCGAGCCCCGCGCCGAACGCCGACCGCACGCCGATCCCGCCGACCAGGACGGCGCGCCGCGGCGGACCGTTCCGGAGCGCGGTCGCAGTCATGACGCGGCGGATCCCGCGGCCGCTTCCGGGGCGGTTCCCGGATCCGTCGCGGCGGCGATCTGCGCGCCGAGCGCGGCGACCGCGTCGTCCACCGTGCGGATGGCGTCGAGGCGCTCGTCGTCCAGGTCGATCTGCACGCCGTAGGCGCTCTCGGCCTCGGCGATCAGCCAGGTCAGCTCCAGCGAGCCCAGGTGCTCGTCGACCTGCTCGGGGGAGCGGTCGCCGTACCGGGCGAGCATGGCCAGCGCCTCGGACCGGTCGAAGCGCACGTCAGCGGAGGCGCTCATCAGGCGGTGCCCACCGAGGTCTTGGCGATCCGGGCGGCCACCTCGGCGCTGAACTCGTCGATGGTCATCAGCGCGGTGGACTCCATGTCGTCCAGCTCGAAGCGGATGCCGAACTCCTCCTCGACCTGCACCGCGAGGTCCGCCAGCGCCAGCGACTCCAGGTCGAGGCCGGCCGGGCCGAGGTCGGTCTCCGAGGTGACCTGCGAGACGTCGTAGTTCATCGACGCCAGCGTGGTGAGGATGAACGAGCGGATCTGTTCCTGCATGAGCTGACTCTTTCCGGGGCGTCGGGATACGGATGACGAGACACGAATGTCGGCGCATCGGTGGTGGAACATCGGTGTGGGGACATGGATGTCGAGGCATCGATGTCACGACACGGGTGTTGTGGCATGGGTGTTGCGACACGGATGTCGGCGCATCGATGTCGGAACATCGATGACCCGACATCGATGACGGCGCATCGGTGCTGGGGCACGGGTGTCAGGGCGGCCGCCGAGGGGGCGGGACCGGGACGTCGGTGTGGGGACATGGGTGCCGAGGCATCGATGTCACGACACGGGTGTTGGGACATGGATGTCACGACACGGATGCCGAAGCATTGATGTCGAAGCATTGATGTCGGGACATCGATGTCGACACATCGGTGAGGGGTCACCGATGACGGCGCATCGATGCCGTAGCACCGATGCCCACGGCAGCAGCGTCACAGCGCAGACGGGTCGGTTCCGGGCGGGACGTGCGGACGGACGTGCGGACGGTGTCTGGAGCCGGCCGCCGGTCCGGGCGCACCGCACCGGAAGGGGCGGGCGGGGGAACGGGGTGGGGCGGGGGTGGATCAGCGGGGGGTGTCGGTGACCTGTCGGCGCAGGGCGGTGACGTCCCGCAGCAGCTTCCCGGTGGCGGTCCGGGGGAGCTGCGGCATCAGGTGCAGTCGGCGGGGGAGCTTGTAGCCCGCCAGTTCCCTGCCGAGCAGTTCGCGCAGCTGCTCGGCAGCGCCGCCCCGTTCGGACGGCGAGGAGGTGACGCCGTCGGCGGTCGCGGCGTAAGCCTCGATCGCGCCGTCGGCGAACAGCACCACGGCCTCGACCACACCGGGGAGTCCGGTGAGGGCCTGTTCGACCTCGTTCAGGTCGACCTTGAGGCCGCCGATGGAAATCTGTGAGTCGCGTCGGCCGAGCACGGTGACCAGGCCGGTGGCGGCCTCGATCCGTGCGGCGTCGCGGGTGTGCAGCAGGCCGTCCGACCAGCGGGTGGGGTCGGTCGGGCCCAGGTACGGGGACTCCGCCCGGGCGATGTGCAGTTCGCCGCCGGAGACGGTGAGCTCCATGCCGTGGACGGGTGCCACCGCCGGGTGGGTGCGCCCGGTCAGGTCGGTCGCGATGACGCCGGTCTCGGTCATCCCGTACATGGTGCCCAGCGGTACCCCGAAGCGTTCGCGGAACGCCGCGGGCAGCTGCGGGCGGACGAGTTCGCCGGCCACGATCATCCGCCGCAGCTGCGGCAGTTCGGGCGGCGCCGCGGCCGCGGCCAGCAGCTCGGCGTGGAACGGTACCCCGATCACGGTGGTCGGGGCGGTGCCCTCGGCAATGGTGGCCAGGATGCCCGCGGGGGTCATCCGCTGCGGCACCACCAGCTCCACGCCCGCGTGCAGGGCGTGCAGGAGTCCGCCGACCAGGCCGAGCACGTGCACCGTCGAGGACAGCAGCACGGTCCGCTCGCCGCGGGTCGGGAACTCCGGCAGCCGTGCGTAGCAGCCGAGTTCGCGGAGCAGGTCGGCGGCCGTCCGGGCGATCACCTTGGACGGGCCGGTCGACCCCGAACTGAGCTGTACCAGGGCATGCTCGGAGGCGGCCGCCACGCCGTCCGGGAGCGACCTGAACGTCGGTCGTCCGTCGGCGAGTTCGACCAGCACCCGGGGATGCAGCCGGTCCACCGCCCGGTCCACCTCGACGGTGGTCAGCCGGTGGTCGAGCAGGACCGCCTGGGCGCCGGAGCGCCAGGCGGCCAACAGCACCGCGACGAACTCCGCCGACGGCGGCATCCGCAATGCCACCGTCCCGCGTTCGCCGAGGCCGGCGGCGGCCAACTGCCGCTGCCGTTCGGCCACCAGGGCCCGCAAGGTCCCTCTGGCCACCGGGGCGCCGAAGCGCAGGCACGGTTCGCCGTCCGGTCCGGCGAGTAACTGCTCGTCCACCCAGTCCGCGGCGACCGTGCCGCCGCGCACCGGGGTTGGGGTAAGCGTCAACGCAACTCCACGCGCTCGTGTGGGAAGCAAGGTTCGGAAGTTGTGATGCTTCAGTGTGGATCCCCCGTCGGTGCCGACCTTTGCACGGGAGCGCATCAAGGGTCAAGGTCTATACCAGTGGCGGGCTGCCCCCTACGCTGTCCATCGTTTTCGCACGAGTTGACGGCTCATCAGGAGGTTCGGACGCGATGGTTCCGCTCACACTGGCGGAGCACGGCGCACTGGCCAAGGCCCGACTGCCCGCTGTGATCTGGGACTTCTTCGACGGAGCGGCCGGGGACGAGTGGACCGCCCGGGCCAACGCGGACGCCTGGCGCCGGTACGTGCTGCGCCCGCGCGTCCTGGTCGACGTCTCCGCCCCCGACACCGGCACCGAGCTGTTCGGCGCCCGGCTGGCCGCCCCGTACGGCGTCGCCCCGATGGCGTACCACGGCCTGGCCCACCCCGACGCGGAGTGCGCCACCGCCCGGGCCGCCGCCGGGGCGGGCGCGCTGCTGGTGGTGAGCATCTTCGCCGGCTGCACGCTGGAGCGGATCGCCGCCGCCGCGCCCGGCGCGCCGCGCTGGCTCCAGCTGTACTGGCTGCGCGACCGCGAGGCGCTCGCCGGGCTGGTCCGCCGCGCCGAGCAGGCCGACTACCGGGCGCTGGTGCTCACCGTCGACGCGCCCAAGGTCGGCCGCCGGCTCCGCGACCTGCGCAACGCCTTCGCGCTGCCGCCCGGCATGACCGCCGCCAACCTGGTCGCCCGGCTCAGCGACGAGGCCGGCCGGTCCGCGCCCGGCCGCTCCGGCATCGAGGAGCACTCCCGGCGGCAGTTCGACCCGACGATCACCTGGTCCGACCTGGCCTGGCTGCGGGAGCACACCGCGCTGCCGCTGGTGCTCAAGGGCGTGCTCACCGCCGAGGACGCGAAGCTCGCCGTCGAGCACGGCGTGGACGGCCTGGTCGTCTCCAACCACGGCGGCCGCCAGCTCGACGGCACCCCGCCCGCGCTGGACGCCCTGGTCGAGGTGGTGGACGCCGTCCCCGTCGGGTACCCCGTGCTGGTCGACGGCGGCCTGCGGCACGGCGCCGACCTCGCCAAGGCGCTGGCGCTCGGCGCCCGCGCCGCACTGGTCGGCCGACCCGTGCTGTGGGGCCTGGCGCACGGCGGCGCGGACGGCGCCCGGGCGGTGCTCGACCTGCTGCGCGAGGAGCTGCTCGACACCATGGTGCTGGCCGGCCGGCCCACCCTCGCGGACCTCGACCGCGGCGCGCTCGCGCCCTGGCCGCCGGCCCCGCGGACGTACCGCTGAGTGCGCTCCGCTCTCCTTATATATAGGGGACGTGACGGAGCACCGACAAAGCAAGTGGAAGAGAACGGAAGAAGCCCCGTGACGCACACCGCAATCCCCACCGGAACACCCGGCGCCGACCCCGCCGGAGAGGCCGCCGCCGGCCCCGGCGCGCCCGGCACCGAGCCCGCCGTGAAAGTTTCCGTGAACCTTTCCCCGGAGTCGGCCGCAGGACCCCCTGAAGCTCTCGCCGCCCCCGCGGAAGCCCCCGCCGCCGACCCCGTCGCCGCGCTGTTCGCCGACTGGGACTGGGAGGACCCCGACGGCCTCGCCGCCCGCACCGACGCGTTCACCGAGGACCTCGCCCGATGCGTCACGATCGAGCAGGTCAGCCCTGAAGTACCGCGTACGCACCAGGAGTTCCAGCAGCTCGGCGTCACCGGCATCGAGTTCGCCGCGTTCCGCACCCGCCACCCGCAGGGCCTCGGCACCGACCTGGTCGGCCTGCACAACGGCACCGACGCCACCCGTCCCGGCCCGGTCTACCGGATCGACGGCAGCAGCCTGTACACCAGCCTGGACATCACCGAACCGCTCCCGTTCGCCGACCACAGCGTGGACTGGGTGTACGCCGAGCACCTGATCGAGCACGTCCCGCTCGGCACCGCCGTGTACTGGCTGGCCGAGGTGCGCCGGGTGCTGCGCCCCGGCGGGCTGCTCCGAATCACCACCCCGGACCTGGCCGCGTACATCACCGGCTACCTCGACGACCGCGAGCAGTTCTTCCGCCGCCACCGCCGCCGCCTGCGCACCATGCGGGTCGGACCGCCGATGCCGGAGCGGCGCGCCTTCATGCTGAACCAGATCTTCTACCACTTCGGCCACCGCTGGATCTACGACGAGGCCGAGCTGCGGTACGTCCTGGACAGCGCGGGGTACGGTGGATTCGCCGTCACCCGACGGGAGTTCCAGACCGGCGCCCGACCGGACGTCGCCGCCCTCGACACCGCCTTCCGCAAGGACGAGTCGATCTACCTGGAGGCCGTCGCCCCCGACGCCGCCCCCGGAGGACCGCGCTGATGCCGCTGCACCCCCAGGCCGAGGCGATGCGCGCCCGCCGCGTCGCCGCGGGCACCCCGCCGCTGTACACCCGCACCCTCGCCGAGGCCCGCGCCGCCGACCTCGCCGACCTGCGGGCCGCCACCGGGAGCGGCGAAGAGGTCCACCACGTCGCCGAGTTCATCATCGACGGCCCCGGCGGCCCGCTCACCCTGCGCCACTACCTGCCGAAACCCCGCCCCGCGGACGCCGAGCCCGGCCCCGCGCTGCTCTACCTGTACGGCGGCGGCTGGGCGCTCGGCTCGCTGGAGACCGGCGACCCGATCTGCCGCGCGCTGGCCAACGCCACCGGCGAGGACGTCCTCGCCGTCGGCTACCGGCACGCCCCCGAGCACCGGTTCCCCGCCGCCGTCCACGACTGCTGGGCCGCCCTGGACTGGATCACCCGCCACGCCGCCGAGTCGGGCCTCGACCCGGACCGGATCGCGGTCGGCGGCGACAGCGCGGGCGGCAACCTGGCCGCCGCCCTCACCCTGCTCGCCCGCGAACGCGGCGGCCCGGCGATCCGGCACCAGCTGCTGGTCTACCCCAACACCGACCACCGGGTCCCGGCGGCGGACGACACCGGACAGGACGGCGGGCAGGACGACACCGGGCAGGACGGCGACGAGGCGGATCCGGCGTTGTTCAATCGGCACTCGGTGGCCTGGTACTGGTCGCACTACCTCGCCGACCCCGCCGACGCCGCGAACCCGCTGGTCTCCCCGCTGCGCGCCCCCTCGCTGGCCGGCCTGCCGCCCGCGACCGTGATCACCGCCGAGTACGACCCGCTGTGCGCGGAGGGCGAGGAGTACGCCGAGGCCCTGCGCGCCGCCGGCGTGCCCGTCGAACTGCGCCGCTACGAGGGCATGCCGCACGGCTTCTTCGCGATGCCCGCCGTGCTCGACGACGGCCGCGCGGCCCAACTCTTCGCCGCCGAACGCCTGGTGGCCGCCTACCAGCGGACCCCGGCGGAGGCGGTCCGGTGACCCGGGTGCTGCACCTCGCCGACCTGCACGGATCGCTGGCCGACCCGCTGCTGGACGCGATGACCTTCCTCAACGAGGTCACCGGCCGCTACCCGGACGCGGTCTCCTTCGCCCCCGGCCGCCCGTACGAGGAGTTCTTCGACCCGGCGGAGATCCACACCCACCTGGAGACCTACCTGCGCCACCTGCGCGAGGAGCGCGGCCTGAGCGAGAGCCGGGTCCGCCAGGAGGTGTTCCAGTACGGGCGGACCAAGGGCCTGATCGCCCCGCTGATCGCCCGGGCGCTGGCCGCCGACGAGGGCATCGAGGCCGATCCCGAGGCGCTGGTGGTCACCGTCGGCGCCCAGGAGGGCATGCTGCTGGTGCTGCGCGCGCTGTGCGCCGGCCCGGACGACGTGCTGCTGGTCTCCGCGCCCTGCTACGTCGGCGTGACCGGCGCGGCCCGGCTGCTCGACCTGACGGTGCACCCCGTGCCGGAGGCCGGGCGCGACGGCGGCCTCGACCCCGAGGCGCTGCGCGCGGCCGTCCGCGAGCTGCGCGCCGCCGGGAAGCGCCCCCGCGCCTGCTACGTCGTCCCCGACTTCGCCAACCCGAGCGGCGCCAGCATGGACGAGCCGTCCCGCCGCCGGCTGCTGGAGGTGGCCGAGGAGGGCGGCGTCCTGCTGATCGAGGACAACCCGTACGGCTTCTTCGGCCGCACCGACTCCCCCCGCCCCACCCTCCGGGCGCTGGACGGGGACCGGGGCAACGTGGTCTACCTCGGCTCGTTCGCCAAGACCTGCTTCCCCGGCGCCCGGGTCGGCTACCTGCTCGCCGACCAGCAGGTGGCCGGGCCGGACGGCCGGCGGGCGCTGCTCGCCGACGAGCTCGCCAAGCTCAAGAGCATGACCACGGTGAACACGTCGGCGCTCAGCCAGGCCGTCATCGGCGGCATGCTGATCAGCGCCGGACTGCGCCTGCGGGACGCCAACGAGCCCGCCAGGCGCTTCTACGCCCGCAACATGGAGACCCTGCTGGAAGCGCTGGAGGCGGCCTTCCGGGGCGTTCCGGGCGTCTCCTGGAACCACCCCGACGGCGGCTACTTCGCCGTCGTCACGGTGCCGTTCCGGGCCGACGCCCGCGCCCTGGACGACTGCGCCCGCAAGTACGGCGTGCTGTGGACGCCGATGGACGGCTTCCATCCCGGGGGCGGCGGCGAGCACCAACTGCGGCTCTCCTGCTCGTATCTGACGCCAGAACAGATCAATGATGGGGTGCGGAGGTTGGCGGACTTCGTCAAGGAGCGGGTGCCGGAAGGCGGCTGAGCGCAGCACCGAGCGGGGCCCGGCGCAGGAGTGCCGGGCCCCGCTCGGTGCTGCGCGCCCACCGGCCCGTCAGCGGATCCGCTGGGCGAACAGCCGGGCCGACCAGGCCACCGCGACGGCCATCAGCAGGGCGGTCAGCAGCAGGCCGCGCCACACCTCGGGGGCGTCCAGGTGGCCGGCGAACAGGGCGCGCATGCCCTCCACGGCCCAGTAGCAGGGGTTCCAGGACGCGGCGGTGCGCAGCCAGGCCGGGGCCAGCGCGATCGGCAGCAGGGTGCCGGAGATCAGTGCCAGCGGCTGCGCGATGGTGTTGAGGACCGGGCCGAGCGCGGCGTCGGTGGGCACCAGCAGGGCCAGGCCGTAGGAGACCGAGGAGGCCATCAGTGCCATCAGCCCCAGCATGGCCATCGCCAGCAGCAGGTCGGTCAGGCCCACGGTCAGACCGAACGGGATGGCCAGCACGGCGATCAGCGCCGACTGGATGAGCAGCGCGGTGGTCTCCCGCAGCGCCCGGCCGAGCAGCAGCGCGACCCGGCTGACCGGGGTCACCCGGGAGCGCTCGATGACGCCGGTGTGCAGTTCGCCGAGCAGCGTGAAGCCGGTGAACAGGCCGCCCATCAGGGCCAGCGCGGACAGCAGGCCCGGCACGTAGATCCGGTAGGCGTCGGCGGTGCTGTGCGCGCCGGACGCGGCCAGCGCCGAGGTCAGCAGCGGGGCGAACAGCAGCAGGTAGCACAGGGGTTGGAGCAGTCCGACGGCGATCCACACGGGGGAGCGGGCCATCAGGAGCAGTTGGCGCTGGTAGACCAGCCAGGTGTCGCGGGCGAGCTTCACGGGGACCTCGGGGCTTCGGTGCCGGAAAAAAGGGGGGCAGCGGGATCAGCCGCTGTGGACCAGCGCGCGGCCGGTCAGGGCCAGGAACACGTCATCCAGGCTGGGGCGTTGCAGCTGGACGTGCTCCGGTTCGATGCCGGCGGCGGCCAGGGTGCGCAGCAGCTGCGGGATCGCGGTGGCCGCGGAGTCCACGTGCAGGCGCAGCCCGTCCTCGCCGGGCAGCGCCTCCAGGCGCTGGACGCAAGGGAGTTCGGCCAGGGCGCGCTCGGCGCCGGTGGTGGTCGCGGCGTCCGGCAGGCCGATGGTGACGGAGTCGCCGGCGATCTTCTGCTTGAGCTCCTCGGGGGTGCCCTCGGTGACGATGCCGCCGTTGTCGACGATGCCGATCCGGTCGCACAGGGCGTCGGCCTCGTCCAGGTAGTGGGTGGTCAGCAGTACCGTCATGCCCTGCTCGCGCAGGCGGCGCACCTCGGACCAGACCTGGGAGCGGCTGCGCGGGTCGAGCCCGACGGTGGGTTCGTCCAGGAACAGCACCCGGGGGCGGTGGACGACGCCGAGCGCGAGGTCGAGGCGGCGGCGCTGGCCGCCCGAGTACGTCTTGCAGACCCGGTCGCCGAACTCGGTGAGGTCGAACGCGGCCAGGCCCTGTTCGGCGCGCCGGACGGCCTCCGCCTTGCGGACGCCGTACATCCGGGCCTGCAGGACGAGCTCCTCGCGGGCGGTGGCCTGGTCGGTGGTGCCGCCGCCCTGGGCGACGTAGCCGATCCGGCGGCGGACCTCGCCGGGCTCGGCGCGCAGGTCGGCGCCGGCCACGGTGGCCGCGCCGCCGTCGGGGACGAGCAGGGTGGCGAGCATGCGCAGCGTGGTGGTCTTGCCGGCGCCGTTCGGGCCGAGGAGGCCGTAGATCTCGCCCTCCGCGACGTTCAGGTCGATGCCGCGCACCGCGTCGACGGCGGCGCCGCGGCGGGGCTGGAAGGACTTGCGCAGCCCCTTGGTCACGATCAACCCGGACTCCTGTGGTCGGTTGGTGCGGATGGGGAAGGAAGGGAGGGAGGAAGGGGGAGAAGAGGGGGTGGCGGGGGACGCCGGAGCAGACCCTAGGGCCCGACCAGGCCCGCCGACAATGGTCTGGACCAGCTGGCGGGGCGGGCTCAGCGCGGTGCGCAGGCGAACCGCTCCAGCCGTTCGGCGGCGGCCACCGCGCCGCCGCCCTCCCGGAGTTGACGCCCCAGCAGCTCGGCGGTGGTGCGGAAGCCGGGCCGGTCGAGGACGGCGCGCAGCGCCGCCCGCAGCTCCTCGGGCGGGGCGGTGGCGAAGTCGACGCGGACGGCCGCGCCCAGCGCGGACAGCCGGCCGGCGGTCACCGGCTGGTCGTGGCGGATCGGGGCGAGCACCAACGGCCTTCCGTGGACGAGGGACTCGCCGACGGTGTTCATCCCGCCGTGGCACAGTACGGCGTCGACCGCCCCGCGCTCAAGCAGTTCCAGCACCGGGACGTGCGCGCGGCCGACCGTGCCCGGCGGCAGGTCCACCGCCCCGGGGGCCGCCACCACCGCCTGCACGTCCGGGAGTCCGGCCAGCGCGGCGGCCGTCCGGTCCAGGAAGTCGCCCGCCACCTCGGCGGACAGCGTGCCCATGGTGACCAGCACCCGGCGCCGGTCGGGATCCAGTTCGCCCCAGGGGAACGGCACTTCGGGGCGGTCGGCCAGCAGCGGCCCGACCAGGGCGTACTCGGCGGGGACGGCGGACGGCTCCAGGCCGAGCAGGGCGGCGCTGTTCGGGGCGACCACCAGGCCGGGGGAGAATCGCGGGTCGGCGTACTCGGCGGCGGGCAGGCCGGCCCGTTCCCACAGGCCGCGCAGCACGCCGTCCCGCCAGTCGGCCAACTCGCCGTCGCCGCCCAGCGGATCGCCGATCTCCAACGAGGACGGCGCGAAGGTCGCCCACGGCACGCCCGCGCCGTGCGCGGCCAGCGCGCCCGCCGGGCTGTGCTGGTCGACCAGCACCACGTCCGGCCGCCACTGCGCGACGGCCCGCCGCACCGCGCCCAGGGTGAACCGGGTGTGCGGCACCACGAAGCCCTCCCACAGCGAGCGCACCGCCGCCGACCCGCCCGCGGCCTGCTCGCGGAACAGCCGGGCGCCGGTCGGGTGCACCTCCGCGTCCGGTCCGAGCAGCGGCCGCAGGGCCGCCTCCGGCCCGACCCAGGACACCCGGTGCCCGCGCGCGGCCCAGGCCAGCGCCAGCGCCCGGGCCGGCAGCAGGTGCCCGGACAGCGGCGGCACCACGATCAGCAGGCGCTTGCCGGGCGCGTGGGGGAGGGGGGTGGCGGACATGGGCGGCTCTCCTCGCGGAAGCGGGACGGAAGGGGCGGGACGAAGGGGCGGTGCGGGGCGAAGGGGGGTGCGGTGCGGAGGGGCGGGGCGGGGCGAAGGGGCGGGCGGAGGGGGTGGGGAGGCGGTGGCGGCACGGGTGCGAACGGGCCCACGAGCGGCGGGGTTCGGGCGGTGCCGCGGCACGACGCGTGCGAGGCGGGTGCGAGTCGCGTACGAGTCGTGTGCAAACGAGGGGGAACTGGTACAGACCACGGGGGGATGCCGGGAAGGAAGCGTCGGCGATCTCTTGTGCGGGCCGGTGAGGCGACGGAATACTAGCCCGCGTGACCGCTCTGGAGGCAGTCGCCGTCCACCTTCCCCCCGTCGCCGAACCGGTCGAAACCACCGGTGCGAGACTGGGGCTGACGGACCGTCAGATCAGACTGTTCCGCCGCTTCCACGGCCTGGACCAGGTCAGGGTGGACCCCGACGGAGACCTGTCCGACCTGCTCACCGCCGCAGCGAAGGCCCTGGCCCCGCTGCGCGGAAACGAACACCGCGTGAAGTACGTGCTGCACGCGCGCAGCCTGCCGATCGCGGCACCCTACCCGCACAACCCGCTGCACGACGCGCTCGGCCGTCTGGGGCTGACGCACGCCCGTGCCTTCACCATCGCCCACCACGCCTGTGCCGGCTCCCTGCTGGCCCTGGACGTGGCCGGTCGGCTGCTGGCGGCAGACCCCGACCCCGAGGCGCTGGCGCTGATCCTGGCGGGCGAGAAGACCTTCACCCGGGACGCCCGCATCGTCCCGGACACCGCCCTCTTCGGCGAGGGGGCGGCGGCCTGCCTGGTGCGGGCCGAAGGCGAACGCGACCGCGTGCTGTCCTACGCGGTCGACCAGCGCGGCGAGTTCGACGGGCGACTCGCCGACGATCCGGAGCTGATGCAGCGCTACCAGCGCAGCTACCCGGAGTTGATGGTGGCCGTGATGGAGGCGGCACTGGAGGAGGCCGGCGAGAGCTGGGACTCGATCCGGCTGCTGCTCCCGCACAATGTCAACCGGATCTCCTGGCAACGGATCTGCCGCGCGACCGGGTTCCCGCTCGAACGCGTGGTGCTGGACAACGTCCCGGCGGTGGGGCACAGCTTCGCCGCCGACGTCCTGCTCAACCACCACACCGCCACCACTCGCGGCCTGCTCCGCCGCGGCGACCGCTACCTGCTCGCCGCGTCCGGGATCGGCGCGACCTTCGCCGCCATGGTGCTCCAGCACTGAGCCGCCCCGCACCCGCCCCGCCCGGGGCCGGTGCGACCGGCCGGACGCCGGACCCCCGACGGCGGCGCGCCCCGTGCGCCCGCCCGGGCACCCGGCCCGCTCGGGCACCCAGTCCACCCGCCCGCGTCCCGGCCCCGCCGCCGGGACGCCGGCCAGACCATCCAGGGGATCGCCATGACCGACTCCGCCCTGCCCGAAACCACCACCCGGAGCACCGTCGACCCCGAGCTGCGCGGCCGCGCGCTCGACGGGATCCTGCTGCTGCTGCCCCAGGTGCTCAAGCGCGAACTGCCCGAGGTCGGCGAGAACGCCTGCCTGTTCGACGAGGTCGGCCTGACCTCCGCCTCCACCCTCGAACTCATCCTCGAACTGGAGGACCACCTCGACGTGCAGATCGACGTCGAGGGCATCGAACAGGACGACCTGCGCTCGGTCGGCACCCTCGCGGGCTTCGTCGCCGGACACGTGATCGCCGAGGACTGACGACCGTGCGCGTCCACGGGCCGCTCCCCGCCACCACCCTGTCGCGCGCCGCCTCCCCGCTGCGCCTGACCGCCGCCCACGCCCTCGACCTGCCCGGCCACTCCCCGCTCGCCGCCGACCCCGACCTGCGCGCCTTCACCGCCGACCTGACCCGCCCGTACGGGGTGCGGCTCGACGAGGACGCGCTGACCGGGGCCCGCGGGCAGTCGTACGCCGTGCTGGCCCAGCACGCCATCGACGCGCTGACCGGCCCGACCCGTCCGGTCGACCTGCTGCTGCTGGTGTACGCCACGCCCGACGTCCGCCCCGGACAGGCCGTGGCGCTGCACCTCGCCGAGTCGTGCCCGGGCGAACCGCTGTCCTTCGCGCTCTGCGACGAGGGCGCCGGCGCCGGGTTCAGCGCGCTGCGGATCGCCGACGCGTACGCCCGCACCGGCGGGGCCCGGCGCGCCCTGCTGGTCTCGGTCGAGCAGGCCGACCTGCACCACCACCCGCACCGGCCCGCCCGGCTGCCCGGCCGGCACTCCGCCGCCGCCCTGCTCTGGGAGTCGGAGGAGGGCGGGCGGCCGCTGACCGGAACGGACAGCCGGAGCGACGTCCACGCCGATCAAGTCGGCCCGTTCCTCAAGGAGTTGAGCGCCGAGCTGCCCGAGCGGACGCTGCTGCTGCTCGGCCCCGGCCTGGCCGGCGTCGAACCGCCCGGCGGCCCGGAGACCCGGACGGCCCGGGCCGCCGCCCCGTACACCGGCGGCTGGGCCGCGCTCGGCGCCGCACTCGCCGACCCCGCCCTGGCCGGGCGGCCGCTCGCGCTCGTCGACCGCGAGCCCGAGACCGGCCGGATCGACCTCGCCCACTGGGCGGCCGCGGAGCCGGGCCGATGACCGACGTCTGGCTGATCCGCACCGACGCGGACCTCCCCGGCGCCTGGCACCTGCTCGACGAGGACGAACGCGCCCGCGCCACCCGCCACCCCGACGGGCCAGGACGCCACCGCTTCGTCACCGCGCACGCCGCCGCCCGGCTGCTCACCGCCCGCGCCGCCGACCTGCCCCCCGAACGGGTCCGCTGGCGCCGGGGACCGCACGGACGCCCCGAACCCGAGGGTCTGCAAGACGAGTTGAGCGTCAACCTGAGCACCGCCGGACCGTGGGCGCTGTTCGCCGTACACCGCCTCGGCCCGGACGAGGACGGCGTCGGCGTCGGCGTCGACCTGGAGCCGGTCCCGAGCGGACCGGCCGCCGCCCGACTCGCCGCCCGCTACTACCCGGACGGTGAGAACGCCTGCGACGCCCAGGAGTTCACCCGCCGCTGGACCCGCAAGGAGGCGTACGCCAAAGCCCACGGCGGACGCCTCGCCGACGGACTGCGCACCCACGCCGGACCGCTCGCCCCCGGCCCGCACCGGCTGGACGGACCGCTCGGACCCTGCACCGTCCACGACCTGCCCGCGCCCCCCGGCTACCGGGCCGCCGCCGCCCGCACCGGCGCGCACGCGGACGCGGGTGACGGAGGCGGCCCCCGACCGTACCGGCCGCGCCTGCGCGCCTACCCCGCAACGGAAGCGGCTCCGCAGCGGACCTGATCCCGCCCCGGGATCGTCCCGCAACGGCCCTACCCTGCAAGCGACTTGAACCCGGACGCGACACCCCCGCCGTCCCCGAAACCCTAGGCAGACCGACCATGACCCGCCACCCCGAGGACGCCACCCCGCTGCCCACCGCCGCGCCCGGCGTCCAACTCCAGCCCGCCGCCTACGAGAAGCTGCTGCGCGCGCTGAGCGACTCGATCGCCCGGCTGGCCGCCGACGAGCCCTTCGAACGGCTCGTCGTCCCGCCCGTGATCGCCCGCGCCACCATCGAACGGGCCGGCTACGCGGCGTCCTTCCCGCAGCTGCTCGGCACCGTGCACAGCTACACCGGCAGCGCCGCCGACTGGCGCCGGCTCTCCCCGCTGATCGCCGAAGCCGGCCCCTGGCACGCCCGGCAGGAGATCTCCGACCTGGTCCTGCTGCCCGCCGCCTGCTACCCCGTCTACGCCGGACTCACCGGCCAGGACCTCCAGGAGCCCGTCCGCTACAGCGTCGAGGCGCAGTGCTTCCGGCAGGAGGCCACCGCCGAGGCCGGCCGGCTGCGCACCTTCCGGATGGCCGAACTCGTCACCGCCGGCACCGCCGAGCACTGCCAGGAGTGGCGCGAGCACTGGCTGCGGCGGGTCGCCGACTGGCTCGACGGCCTCGGCCTGAAGCCCTCGATCGAACTCGCCGACGACCCGTTCTTCGGCGGCGGCCGCAAGCTCTACCAGGCCGCCCAGCGCGCCCAGGAGCTGAAGTTCGAACTGCGCGTCCCGGTGGCCGACGGGCTGGTCCAGGCGATCGCCTCCGCCAACATCCACAAGGACCACTTCGGCGAGGTCTTCGACTTCACCGCCGACGGCACCACCGGCCACACCGCCTGCACCGCCTTCGGCCTCGACCGGATCGCCCTCGCCCTGCTGCACGCCCACGGCACCCGCCCCGCCGACTGGCCCGAGCACATCAGCACCGCCCTGAAGGGAAACTGACCCCGTGTCAGACACCAGCTCCACCGTCCTGCGGTTCCGGGCCGAGGCGCCCGGCGCCGAAGGGCCGGTCACCCTCGGCCAGGACAACATGCTCCGCTGCCTGCGCAACGAACAGCCCTCGCGGGAGCGGAACGAACCCTCCTCGCTGAACAAGCAGGCCACCTGGATCATCCCCGAGGGCGCCGACACGGACCGCTGCCTCGCCGCCCTGCGCACCCTCGCCGAACGGCACGCCGCCCTGCGCACGGTCTTCCCCGAAGCCGGTGGCGACCAGCTCCCAAAGGTCCAACACCAGCTCCAGGAAGGCGAGTTCGCCGTCCAGGTGATCGCCCTCGGTCCGGACGAGGACGCCACCGCCCGGGCCGAGGCGTTCGGCTGGGACGAACGCTGCCACCCGTTCGACCTCACCGCGGACTTCCCGCTCCGCCTCGGCCTGATCACCCGCGAGGACCGCCCCGTGGCGCTCGGCGTGGTCGTCAGCCACGCCCAACTCGACGGCGTGGCAACGGGACTGCTCTTCAAGGAGTGGATGGTTCTGGCCTCCGGCGGCGAACTCCCCCCGCCCGCCGGACCCACCCCGATCGAGGTCGCCGAACAGGAGCGCTCCGCCGGCGGCCGGCGCCGCGGCCGCGCCGCCCTCCGCCACTGGGAGCGCATCCTGGCGGAGGAGCCCTCCGCCGTCTTCGCCGACGACCGGGTCCACTCCGCCGACAACCTGCTGCACACCCTGGCCATCCGCACCCCGGCCGGCGCCGCCGCCCTGGAACGGGCCGTCCGGCGCACCGGCAGCTCCAAGTCCGCCGTCCTGACCGCCTGTTACGCCGCCCTCGCGGCCCACCGCGCGGCCCGCTCCACCGTGGTGATGGCCGCCCTGTCCGCCAACCGTCACCGCTCCGTCCTCGCCGAGCACATCGGCACCCTCGCCCAGGACGCCCTGCTCGTCCTGGACACCGACTGCCCCGACCTCGACACCCTGATCGGCCGCACCCAGGCCCAGGCCCTGTCCGGCTACTGGCACGCCACCTTCGAGACCGAACAGCTCTGGAAGATCCTCGACGACTCCTCGCTCGGCCGCGGCGCCCGCTTCGTCCGGGACGTCGTGCTCAACGACGTCAGCGGCACCGTCCCCGAGGAGATCGCCGCCCTGCGCCCCGGCCCCGCCGCCGACCCCGACCTCAGCTGGTACCCGACCGAACCGCTCCCCACCCGGCTGATGATCAACATCTGGCGCACCAGCGGCTGCCTGGAGATCAGCCTGCACGCCCACCCCGACATCCTCGACCGCGAGGAGACCGAGCACTTCGCCCGCGCCCTGCTCCGCCTGATCGACCTCGCCGGGCAGCGCAACGTCACCCTCGGCCCCGACGGCGAACTCGCCGCCCTCAGCAACCTGCCCGTCGGCCGCCGCGAGAAGGGCCGCTGGCAGCAGGTCGGCAGCAACTGGGTCGACCTGGACGCCGTCGCCGACCGGCTGCGCGCCGTCCTGGCCGTCAAGGACGTCGAAGTGACCTGGCAGAACGAGGAGTTGACCGCCGTGGTGCCCAGCGGCTGCACGCTCACCCCAGCCCAGGCGCACACCGCCGTGGTCGACGCGCTCTCCTGGCGCGACACCGTGATGGCCCCGCAGCGCTACGTCCTGCCGAACGGCACCGGCACCGGACGCCCGTAGCGGCCCCACCGGGCCGGACGCGAGCAGCGGCCCGAGCAGACCAGCGCCACCCCGAACGGAGTCCGGCACCATGCCAGTCGCACCAGTCGCACCAGTCGCACCAGTCGCACCAGTCGCACCAGTCGCACCGGCCGCACCGCCCCGGAGCAACCCGGAGGGCACCGCCCTCACCCTGCGCTACCGCTCCGACGCGCCCGAGGCCGAAGGCCCGCTCACCCTCGGCCAGGACAACATGATCCGCTGCCTGCGCCACGACGAGCCCTCGCACATGAACAAGCAGGCCACCTGGACGGTCCCGCCCGGAGCCGGACTCCCGGCCTGCCTGGACGCGCTGCGCACCCTCGCCGAACGCCACCCCGCCCTGCGGACCGTCTTCCCCGGCCCCGCCGACCGCCGACCCGACCGCCAGCACGTCCGCGCCGAAGGCGAGTTCACCGTCCGGGTGCTCCCCCTCGCGGCCGACGAGGACCCGGCCGCCCGCGCCGAGGCGTACTGCTGGGAGGGGCGGCGGCAGGCCTTCGACCTGGCCGAGGAGTTCCCGCTCCGCTTCGCCCTCCTCACCCGCGACGGCGCACCCGTCCTGCTGGCCGTGGTGATCTGCCACGCCCACCTCGACGGCGTCGCCACCGGACTGCTGTTCCGGGAGTGGCTGGCCCTGGCCGCCGGCGGCACCCTGCCCGCCCCCGCCGCCCCCACCCCCGTCGAGGTCGCCGAGCAGGAACGGTCCTCCTCCGGACAGCGCCGCACCAAGGCCGCGCTGCGGCACTGGGAGCACATCCTCGCCGAGCAGCCCACCTCGGTGTTCGCCGACGACCGGATCGGCCCCAACGACACCCTGCTGCCCACCCTCGGGGTCCGCTCCACCGCCGGTGCCGCCGCCCTGGAGCGCGCCACCGCCCGCACCGGGGCCTCCACCTCCGCCGTCCTGCTGGCCTGCTACGCCGTCCTCGCCGCCCACCGGGCCGCCCAGCCCACCGTGGTGATGGCCGCGCTCTCCGCCAACCGGCACCGCCCCGGCCTCGCCGAACACGTCGGCACCCTCGCCCAGGACGCCCTGCTCGCCGTCGACACCGACTGCCCCGACCTCGACACCCTGATCGGCCGCACCCAGGCCCACGCCCTCTCCGGCTACTGGCACGCCACCTTCGACGCGGAACGGATCTGGCAGCTCATCGAGGACGTCGCCGTCCGGCGCGGCGCCCGCTTCGCCCGGCACGTCGTCGTCAACGACCTCAGCGGCACCGTCCCTCCGGAGGTCGCCGCCGCCCGCCCGCTGCCGCCCACCGAACCCGACCTCGCCTGGTACCCCGTCGAACCCACCCCCACCCGGCTGATGCTCAACATCTGGCGCACCAGCGGCTGCCTCGAGTTCACCCTGCACACCCACCCCGACGTCCTCGACCGCGAGGAGACCGAACTCTTCGCCCTCGCCCTGCTCCGCCTGCTCGACCTGGCCGGCACCCGCAACGTCACCCTCGGTCCGACCGGGGAGATCGCCGCCCTCAGCGGCCTGCCGGTCGGACGGCGCGAGCGGGGCCGCTGGCAGCGGGTCGGCAGCAACTGGGTCGACCTGGACGCCGTCACCGACCTGCTGCGGGCCGCCCTGCCCGCCGCCCGGGACGTCGAAGTCACCTGCGAGGGAGGTGAGTTGACTGCCGTGCTGGATAACGGAGCCGACCCGCTCACCCCCGACCGGGCACACGCCGCCGTGATGGCGGCCCTCCCCGGCCACGACACCGCGATGGCCCCGCACCGGTACGTCCTGCCGAACGGCACCGGCACCGGACGCGCATAGCCCCGCCCCGGACCCCCGCCCCTGACCCCCCGTCCCGGACCTGCGCCCCGGACCTGCGCCCCGCCGGGAGGTTGTACCGCGACGGCCGGGGCACACGGCAGGGCATGACGAGGGACGAGGCGCTCGGCGCGCGGACGGACGGCCCGGAGGGCGACGGCGAGACCAGGGGAACGGTGCTGGTCGCCCTGGTGGCCAACCTGGTGATCGCACTGGCGAAGGTCGCCGGCGGCCTGGTCGCGGGCTCGCCCGCGCTGCTGGCGGAAGCGGCGCACTCGGTCGCCGACAGCCTCAACGAGGTGTTCCTGCTCGCCTCGCTGAGCCGCAGCCGCCGACGGCCGGACGCCCGCCACCCCTTCGGCTACGGCAAGGAACGGTTCTTCTGGTCGATGCTCGCCGCCGTCGGCATCTTCGTCACCGGCGGCTGCTTCTCCGCCTACCAGGGCCTGCACACGCTGCTGAACCCCGAGGCCGAGGAGACCGGCGACTACCTGATCGTCTACCTGGTGCTGCTGGTGTCCCTGCTCGCCGAGGGCGGCTCGCTGGCCAGGGCCGCCCTGCAGGTGCGCCGACAGGCCCGGCAGGCCGGACGCAGCCTGACGGCACAGCTGCGCCACGGCGACGACCCCACGGTGCGGACGGTGTTCGCGGAGGACGCGGCCGCCGTGCTCGGCGTCCTGCTGGCCCTGGCCGGCGCCGGGCTGCACCAGTGGACCGGCCGGCCGCAGTGGGAGGCCGGCGCGGCCCTCGCCATCGCGCTGCTGCTGATGTACGTCGCCTACCGGCTGGGCCGCGACGCCAAGGACCGGCTGGTCGGGCAGGCCGTCGATCCGGCCGTCCAGCAGAAGGCGCTGGACGTGCTCACCGAACGGCCCGAGGTCGACACCGTGACCCGGCTGCTGACCATGCAACTCGGCCCCCGCTCCGCCCTGTTGGCCGCCCGGATCGACCTGGTCGACGGTCTGGACAGCAACGGGGTCGAGGAGCTCTGCGTCGGGCTCAAGCAGCGGATCAGGTCGGTCTGCCCCGACATCGACCAGGTCTTCCTCGACATCACCGCCGCCGACGAGGACGAACGCCGCCGAGCGGCCGAGCGCCGCCGGAAACTGCGCGAGGCGGTCCGACGGCAGACGGCCGCCGGGAACTGAACCGCGACCCGGGAACCCCTCACCGGGCCTGCCCGCCGTGGCTGCGCCCCGCAGGCGCACCACCCCGCCGGCACGCGGACCGGCCGCGCCGAGCGCTCGCCCCGGCCGGCCGCGCCGTGGCACCCGGGCGGAGCAGCCGCGCCCCCGTCCGGGCGAGTCGCGTCCGGGCGGCCCGCCGGCTGCGGTGAGGATGGGCAGCAGTCCCCGACCCCTCCCCATGCCGGAGCCCACCATGGAGCTGTTCCCGCCCCTGCCCCTGGAGTCCTGGCGGGACACCAAGGAGACACTGCACCGCTTCGCCCAGGTCGTCGGCAAGATCCGGCTGGCCGGCAGCGCCCGCCGCAACCACTGGTGGAACGTGCCCTTCCACCTCACCGGCCGCGGCATCACCACCCGCCCCACCGGCCCGACCCGCGGCGGCGACGCCTTCACCATCGACTTCGACTTCACCGACCACCGCCTGTACGTCCGGACCCTCGACGGCGCCGAGGACTCCTTCCCGCTCGCCGGACGGTCCGTCGCCGACTTCTACCGCGACATCCTGCGCGCCCTCGTCCACCTCGACATCGACGTCGTCCCCGACCACCCCTACCCCTACGACCTGCCCGACGCGCACCGCCCGTTCGCCGACGACCGCGAACACCGCAGCTACGACCCGGCGGCCGTCACCACCTACTGGCACATCCTCAGCCAAGTCGCCCTGCTGCTGGAGGAGTACGCCACCGGGTACTCCGGCAAGACCAGCCCGGTCCACCACTTCTGGCACACCTTCGACCTCGCCGTCACCCGCTTCTCCGACCGCCGGATCGACCAGCCCGCCGCCGACCCGGTCACCCGCGAGGCCTACTCGCGCGAGGTCATCAGCGCCGGCTTCTGGTTCGGCGACGACAACGTCCCCGCCCCCGCGTTCTACTCCTACACCGCCCCCGAACCGGCCGGCCTCGACGCCCGCCCGCTGCACCCCGCCGCCGCCCGCTGGTCCCCCAGTCGGGGCAGCCACCTCGCCCTGCTGATGTACGACGAGGCCCGCGCCGCCGCCGACCCCTGGAACACCACCCTGGAGTTCCTCGAATCCGCCTACCGGGCCGGCGCCGACCTGGCCGGCTGGGGCCGCGAACGGGAGTGCCCCGGCGGCGTCACCGACCCCGAACTGCGCAGGCTCCCCGGCGCGTAGCGGGAGCCGCCGCCGGGCCGGCTCAGGTGCCGGGAGGGGCGCGGGGCAGGACGCCGACCGCGGCCCGGACGCCTCAGAGGCGGGCGTGCCGCTGGACCAGCAGTGAGGCGCCCAGCAGCAGGCCGGACACGATCGAGAGCAGGCCGATCGCCAGCAGGGTGGTGCTCGCGGACCCCACCGGCCCGCCGCTCGACCCCGGGCCGGCCACCGCGTCCAGCGCGGGACCGGCGGCGGACAGCGCGACGGGCGCCGAGGAGTCCGCGTCGTCCGGGGTGGGGGAGTCGTCCCCGCGCGCGGACGGCGACGGGGAGGCGGACCGCGAACGGGGGGCGGACGGCGACGCGCCGGACGGTGTGCCGACGGCGGACGGCGTGCCGTCCGGCGGCAGCGTCGTACCGACGGAGGCGTCGGTGTCAGCGGGGACGGACGCGGACGCGGAGGGCGACGGGGCGGGCGAGGCCGACCCCGTGGGCGCGCCGGAGGCCGAGGGCGACGCGGAGGGGTCCGGGGCCGGGCCCGCCCCGTAGCGGAACACCGCCCGGGCCCACTGCCGGGCGCCCAACTGCCCCGCGTCGTGCCCCGCCGCGTCGAGCAGCCGGTACCCGGCCACCCCGTCGCTCTCCACCGCGTAGGCGCCGTCCGGCAGTTCGGACGACAGGCCGATCCGGGCCCGGAAGGTCAGCGACCCGCGCGGCTCCACGACCAGCGGCGGGGAGAGCGCCAGCCCCCAGGTCGTCCCGGTCCGCGCGTCGGAGTCCCGCCAGCCGCCGGTGCCCGGATCCTGCCACCGCACGGAGACGCCGTCCGACGGCTCGGACGGGTCGTCCGCCGCCGACACCCGCAGCCGCAGCGAGTCCACCACGATCCGGTACCGCGAGGTCGACTGCACGGTGAACACCGCCGTGAACCCCTCCCCGGCCGGCACCCGCACGGGGACGCCGACGACGACCGTCCCCACCGTCCCGCCGCCCGACGCGGCCGACGCCGGAACGACGGACAGCAGCGCCCCGCCCAACGCCGCCAGCAGCAGTACGACGGCAGGCAGCACCGTCGTCCGAACGACGCGCCGCGCCATGGAGAACCCCCGAGTCGAAAGGCGCGCCCCACCGAACCCACTCCGCGCCGACGCGCGCAGCGTACCGGCCCCCACGGCAACGCTGCCACCACCCGCGGACCAACGGCCGGCGAACACCGCCCCCGCCCCGGCCCCCGGCGCGCCCCGTCCCGACCCATCCCGCCCCGGGCCGGAAACCCGGTGGCTGCGGCCCCGGCCCGGCGGCCATCCTGGACCGATGGGAGACCGAGCCAACATCGTCCTGGTCCACGCCGACGGCACGCACGAGCTCCACCGCACCGGTTGGGCGGTCGGCCTCGACCTCGACCTGCTCGACGGCCCCGCCGCCCTGCTCGCCGGCATCCCCGACATCCACCACGACGACTGGTGGCTGGACGACGAGCTGGCCCACGGCGGGATCCTCGCCGACTTCGGCCGGAAGACCCTGCTGTTCTTCACCGGCGAGGGTCCGAGCACCGAACTCCGCCACCGCGCCGCCGCGTTGGCCCTGATCCGGGCCGCCTGGCCGGGCTGGCGGGTCCGCCGGCTGTACGACGGCCCGGCCGAACTGCGCACCCACCTCGGCCTCGACCCCGAGTACGTCCGCTGCCGCGACGACGCCCCCAGCGCCGCCCCGTTCCTCGCCCCGGACGACGAGGACCTCGCGCTCCCCGACCCCGGCGGCGTCCTGCTCACCCTCGCCCCCGACCGCCGCCACCTCGCCTCCGACGCCTTCAGCCACCCCGTCCTGGAGGGCCCGGCCCTGCTCGACCGCCTCGCCGACGCCCCCGCCCACCAGGACTGCCGGCTGTACGTCAGCTCCGGCCTCCACCTCGACCCGGCCCGCCGCCGCCTCGACTGGTGGACGCTGTACCCCGTCCCGCGCGCCTACGAGGTCCCGCGGCTGTGGCCCGGCTGGACGGTCCGCTTCCACCACGACGACTGGCGGCAGCACGCCCGGACCCCCGGCACCCGCTTCGCCCCGCCCCCCTTCGACCCCGCCGCCGCCACCGCCGCCGTCCTCGCCGAGGCCGCCGCCCGCCGCACCGCCCGGTCCCGCCACCGCGCCGCGCTCGCCCGCCTGGCCGCCGGCCGGCCCGGCTGTGCCGGCGGTGCCGGAGGGCCTAGGGTGGGCCCGTGACGGACACCCCGGACGAAGCGCGGCGGCGAGCGGATCCCGGCCACCTGGCCGGCCTGGCGACCGAGGGACGGCGGCCCGGCGGCGCGGGGATCGACCTGCTGGGGACGGTGGAGCTCGCCCGGTTGATGAACGCCGAGGACCGGACGGTGGCGGAGGCGGTCGCCGCCGTGGTGCCGGCCGTCGCGGCGGCGGTGGACGCGATCGTCGCCCGGATGGGGCGCGGCGGGCGGCTGGTGTACGCGGGGGCGGGGACGGCGGGACGGCTCGGGGTGCTGGACGCCGGTGAGTGCCCGCCGACCTTCGGCACCGCGCCCGGCCAGGTGGTCGGGCTGATCGCGGGCGGACCCGGGGCGGTCACCACCGCCGTGGAGGGGGCCGAGGACGACCGGGCCGCCGCCGTCGCCGACCTGGACGCGCTGGGGCTGACCGCCGCCGACACCGTGGTGGGCGTCTCCGCCTCCGGCCGCACCCCGTACGCGCTGGCCGCCGTCGAGCACGCCCGCGCGCTCGGTGCGCTCACCGTCGCCCTGGCGGGCAACCCGGGCTCCGCGCTCGGGGACGCCGCCGAGCACCGGATCGAAGTCGCCACCGGGCCCGAACTACTGGCCGGCTCCACCCGGTTGAAGGCCGGGACGGCGCAGAAGCTGGTGCTCAACATGATCTCCACGATCACCATGGTCCGGCTCGGCAGGACCTACGGCGACCTGATGGTCGACCTCCGCGCCACCAACGACAAGCTGCGCGCCCGGGCCCGCCGGATCGTCGCCCTCGCCACCGAGGCCGAACTCCCGGACGTGGACGCCGCGTTGGCGGCCACCGGCGGGCGGGTCAAGGACGCGATCCTGCTGCTGCTCACCGGGCTGGACGCGCAGGGGGCGGCCGAGGCGCTGGCCCGGAACGCCGGCCGGCTGCGCAACGCCCTGGAGGAGCAGGGGGGTTGACGGGTCAGAGTTCCTGCTCGGCCCAGATGGTCTTGCCGCGCGGGGTGTGCCGGGTGCCCCAGTTGCGGCAGAGCTGCGCCACCAGCAGCAGCCCGCGGCCGCCCTCGTCGTCGTTGTGGGCGCGGCGCAGGTGCGGGGCGGTGCTGCTGCCGTCGGAGACCTCGCAGATCAGCAGGCCGCCGTCGCGGATCAGCCGGAACCCGATCGGCGGTAGGCCGTAGCGGACGGCGTTGGTGATCAGCTCGCTGACCACCAACTCGGTGACGAAGGCGGCCTCTTCGATGCCCCACTCGGTGAGCTTCGCGGCCGCCAGCCGGCGGGCCCGGGCCACCTCGGCCGGGTCGTGGCGCAGCGACCAGTCGGCGACGTCCTGGGTGTGCAGGGCCCGGGTGCGGGCCAGCAGCAGGGCGACGTCGTCGGTCGGGGCGTCCGGGCCGAGGGTCGCGGAGAGCACCTGGTCGCACAGGTCCTCCAGCGAGTCGGCGGGGGCGGCGAGGGCCGATCCGAGCCGGTCCAGGCCGAGTCCGGGGTCGCCGCGCAGTTCGGAGGCGCGCAGCAGGCCGTCGGTGTACAGGGCCAGCACGCTGCCCTCCGGCACCTCCAACTCGAAGGCCTCGAACGGGAGTCCGCCCAGGCCGAGCGGCGGACCGGCCGGGAGCTCGGGGAAGGTCACGGTGTTGTCCGGGCCGACCAGGGCCGGGCCCGGGTGGCCGGCCCGGGCCAGCGAGCAGGTGCGGGTGACCGGGTCGTACACCGCGTACAGGCAGGCCGCGCCGACGCTGCTGCCGGCCCAGGCGGTGCCGCCCTCGGGCAGCTCGTCCAGGTCGACCCGGAGCACCAAGTCGTCCAGGTGGGTGAGGAGTTCGTCCGGCGGCATGTCGATGTCGGCGAGGGTGCGGACCGCCGTCCGGAGCCGTCCCATCGCCGCCGAGGCGGGCACCCCGTGGCCGACCACGTCGCCCACCACCAGGGCGACCCGGGCGCCGGAGAGCGGGATCACGTCGAACCAGTCGCCGCCGACGCCCTCCCGGCCGCCCGCCGGGAGGTAGCGGAAGGCCACCTCGACGGCGGCCTGCCGGGGCGTCCGGCTGGGCAGCAGGGAGCGCTGCAGGGCGAGCGCGGTGTCGCGCTGCTGGGTGTACTGGCGGGCGTTGTCGATCGACAGCGCGGCGCGCGCGGTCAGTTCGGTGGCCAGCAGCAGGTCGTCGTCGTCGAACGGCTCGGGGTTGCGGTGCCGCAGGAAGATCGCCACGCCGAGCGTCGTGCCGCGGGCGGTCAGCGGCACCAGCAGCGAGGAGTGGATGCCGAACTCCTTGGCCCGCCGCTCCCGTTCGGGCTCCTGGGCCAGCCAGCCGCGGATCTCCGGATCGCGGTAGTCGGTGCGCAGCGGACGGCCCGAGGCCAGTACCCGGGCCATCGGGGAGTCCGGCGCGATCACGTCCCCGGCGCCGGTGGCGACCGCGGACTCCGGGCTGCCCGGCAGCACCGAACGCTGGGCCACCCGGTAGAACACCAGCCCGGCGCTGGACGGCAGACCGCCGCCGAACACCGCGTCGAGCAGGTCGACGCCGGTGAAGTCGGCGAAGCCCTCGGCCGCGACGTCCACCAACTCCTGTGCGGTGCGCTCCACTTCGAGGGTCGAACCGATCCGCAGCCCGGCCTCGCCGAGCAGCGCCAGCCGACGCCGGGCCCGCTCCTCGGCACCGACCGGCGCGGCCGCGGAACCGGACGCCGGTCCAGGCGCGGAGCCGGGCACCGGCCCGGACGCCGGGCCAGGCGCTGACCCGGAAGCGACCGGCGGCAGTTCGGCGACCCCGGCGACCCCGGTGTGCCCGTTGCTCCCGGTACGCCCGTCGGTCCCGTCGAGTCCGTCGGCCCCGGCCGTCAGCGGCCGCAGCGGCTGCGCGGAGAGCACCCAGGCGGGTTCGCCGCGCGCCGTCCGCACCGGCACCGCGCCCAGCTCGACCGCCACCGGGTCGTCCTCGGAGCGGCGCAGCCGGACCATCCCGGTGAACGGCTCGTGCCGAACCACCGCGCGCAGCAAGGCGATCGGCGCCTCCCCGGCCAGCAGCTCGACGGCCGGCTGCCCCAGCACCCGGCCCGCGCCGAACCCGGTCAGCCGCTCCGCCGCCACCGACCAGCCGGTGACCGCCCCGCCGCCCCCGACCGTCGCGGTCGCCGCCTGGCCCGTCACCCGAGTCGCCATGTCGTCCGTCCAACCCCCTTCGGAGCAGCAAGAGCCAGGCCGTCGCCCCCAGCATCGCCGTCCGGCCTGACCGCCTCAAACCGCCACGCCGGGAAACCCGGCACGAGGCTGCGACGGGGACGGCGACCCGGACGGCGGCGAGGAGCGGCCCCGACGCGCCCGGTCCGAAGGCCGGGCCGGGCGCCGGTCACGAACAGATCATGGCCGCCCGGGCGGCCGCGGGGGAGCGATATCCTGTGCGCCGTGACAGACGGGGACGGGACGCTGATCGGTGGACGCTACCGGCTGATCGAGCCGGTCGGGCGGGGCGGGATGGGCCGGGTCTGGCGGGGGCGGGACGAGACCCTGCACCGCGAGGTGGCGGTCAAGGAGATCCTGTTCCCGGCCGGACTCGAGGACGGGCAGCGGGAGTTGCTGCTCCAACGGGTGATGCGCGAGGCGCGGGTCGCGGCCGGGCTCAACCACCCGGGGATCATCACGGTGTTCGACGTGGTCGAGCACGACGGCGCCCCGGTGATCGTGATGGAGTTCGTCGTCGGCACCTCGCTGGCCGCCACCGTCCGCGACCACGGCCGACTGCCCGCCGCGCGGGTCGCCGGGATCGGCCTGGCCGTGCTGGACGCGCTGACCGCCGCGCACGCCGCGGGCGTCGTGCACCGCGACCTGAAGCCCGACAACATCCTGCTGAGCGGCAACCGCGTGGTGCTCACCGACTTCGGCATCGCCAGCATCACCGACGCCACCATGTCGCTCACCAACACCGGCACGCTGCTCGGCACCCCCGCCTACATGGCGCCCGAGCAGCTCGACGGCAAGCCCGCCACCCCGGCCTCCGACCTGTGGTCGCTGGGCGCCACGCTGCACACCGCGGTCGAGGGCGAGGCGCCGTTCACCGCGACCACGCTGACCGCGCTGTACGTCGCGATCCTCACCCAGCCCCCGCGCCCGCCCCAGCACGCCGGACCGCTCACCCCGGCGCTGCAGGGCCTGCTGGTCAAGGACCCGGGCCTGCGGCTGACCGCCGAGCAGACCGTCCGCGCCCTGACCGCGGCCACCCGGACCGCGCCCGAGGCCCCGCCCGTGCCACTGCCGCACCAGCAGACGGTCCGCGACGCTTCCCCGACACCGACACCGACACCGACACCGACACCGACACCGGCCCCGGTGCCGGCCGCCCCGACCACTCCGCCGCCGTTCCCCAGCACCCCGCCGCCGCCCGTCCCGACGTCGACGCCCGCGCCGGCCCCGGCGCCCGGCCCGGTGGACAGCCCGAACCCGTACGCCCTGCCGAGCCCGAACCCGAGCCCGAGCCCGAACCCGAGCCCGTACAAGACCCCGAACCCGTACGACACCCCGAACCCGGGTCCGAACCCGTACGCCTCGCCCGTGCCGTTCCCGAACCCGTACGCCACTCCGCTGCCGCCGGTCGGGCCGACCGGACCGGCCGAGGCGGCGGGGGCGGGCGCGGCCGGGCGGCGGCGGAAGGTGCTGCTGTTCGGCGCGCTCGGCGTGCTCGCGGCGGTGGTGCCGGCGAGCATCCTGGCGACGGACCTGCTGGGGAAGGAGGAGCCGGGCGGCGGCGGGGGCGGTGGGGGCGGCACCTCGGCGTCGGCCTCGACCTCGCCCAGCCCGGACGGCGGCGGCACCACGAGCACCTCGGCGTACAACGCGGCGATCGGCCGGGTGCTGAACCCGTCCGACAAGAAGGGCGGCACCCTCAACCTGGGCACCCCCGCCGACCTGGACTCGCTGGACCCGGCCCGCGCCTACTACGGCTCCACCTGGAACTTCCAGCGCTTCTACGCCCGCACCCTGTACGCGTACGACGGCAAGCCCGGCCAGGCCGGGACCGCCGTGGTGCCGGACCTGGCGACCGCCGCGCCCGAGGTCTCCGCCGACGGCCGCACGTACACCGTCCGGCTGCGCGGCGGCCTGAAGTTCGAGGACGGCACGCCGATCACCGCCAAGGACGTCAAGTACGCCATCGAGCGGTCCTTCGACCAGGAGAAGCTGTACGGCGGGCCGACGCTGCTGGTCGACGAGCTCGACCAGGGCCAGGGCTACAAGGGCCCGTACAGCGACGCCGACCCGGGGAAGCTGGGCCTGAACTCGGTGCGCACCCCGGACGAGCGCACGCTGGTGTTCGCCCTCGCCAAACCGAACGCCGACTTCCCGTACCTGCTGACCCTGGGCGCCACCTCGCCCGTCCCGCAGGCCGCCGACACCCGCGACAAGTACGCCGAGAAGCCGCTCTCCTCCGGGCCGTACAAGTTCCGCACCGTCCAGACCGGCAAGGGCTACGAGCTGGAGCGCAACCCCGCCTGGGACCGGTCCACCGACCCGCTGCGCAAGGCGCTGCCGGACCGGATCCGGCTGACCGTGGCCACCAGCGGCGACGAGGTCGACGCCAAGGTGCTCGCCGGCGACTTCGACCTCGACCTGTCGCAGGCCGGCCTCCAGCCCGCCGCCCAGGCCAAGGTGCTCGCCGACCCCGCCCTGAAGGCGCGGACCGACGACCCCGCCACCGGCGTCCTGCGCTACGTCGCGCTCGTCCCGGCCGTCGCGCCGCTGGACGACCGGCACTGCCGCAACGCCGTGCTGTACGCCGCCGACACCACCGCGCTGCAGACCGCGCGCGGCGGCCCGGAGACCGGCGCGCCGTCCGGCTCGATGCTGCCGCCGACCGTGTCCGGCTGGGACGACTACGACCCGTACGGCCTCACCGACGGCAAGCCCGACCCGGCCAAGGCCAAGTCCGAACTCGCCGCCTGCGGCAAGCCCGACGGCTTCGCCGTCACGCTGGCCGCCCGCGTCAACAGCGCGAAGGAGCAGGCGGCGGCGCAGGCCCTGCAGAGCTCGCTCCGGGCGGTCGGGATCAGCGTGACCGTCGAGAACTACGACATCACCAAGACGGCAAGCACGATCGGCTCGCCGAGCACCGTCAAGTCCAAGGGCTACGGGTTGATCATGTCCGGCTGGACCGCCGACTACCCGTCCGGCCGGGTCTTCCTCCAGGACCTGACCGACGGCCGGCGGATCCGGGAGAGCGGCAACTACAACCTCACCGGCCTCAACGACCCCGAGATCAACGGCTGGTTCGACCAGGCCGCCACCCAGGGCGACCGGGCCAAGGCCGCCGACCTCTACCGGAAGATCAACCACAAGGTCACCGACGGCGCCTACTACCTGCCCTACAGCGCCACCCGCGCCCTGAACTACCGCAGCCCGCGGCTGACCAACGTCTACGTCACCGACGCCTACGGCGGCGTCGACCTGCAGGCGCTGGGCGTCTCCGACGGCGCGTGACGCCCAGCGCCGGGTGCGGGTCAGGCGGCGGCCAGGAGCCGTTCGACGGCACCGACGACGGCCGCGATGTCCGCGCCCGGGGTGAAGACGGCGTCGACGCCCAGCGCCTCCAGCTCGGGGATGTCGGCGGCCGGGATGATGCCGCCGACCAGCACCCGGGTGTCGCCCGCGTCCTGCGCGCGCAGCAGTTCGAGGATCCGCCGGACGACGGTCAGGTGCGCGCCGGACAGGATGGACAGGCCGAGCAGCGCCGCGTCCTCGGCGACGACGGTCGCCACGATCTGCTCGGGCGTCTGGTGCAGGCCGGTGTAGACGACCTCGTAGCCGGCGTCCCGCAGGGCGCGCGCGATGACCTTCGCGCCTCGGTCGTGGCCGTCGAGACCGGGCTTGGCCACCACCACGCGTGCGCGCGCGGCGGGGGCGTCCGGTCCGGCTGTGGGTGGCATGCTGGGCCCTCCAGGGTTCCAGGGTCGGGAAGCGTCGGCGGTCGGGTCGGCGGTCGGGCCGGTGGTCAGAAGGTCTCGCGCGGGGTGTACACGCCCCAGACGTCGCGCAGCGCGTGCGCCACCTCGCCGCCGGTGGCCCGCAGGCGCAGCGCCTCGCGCATGAACGGCAGCAGGTTGTCCGGTCCGGCCGCCGCGGTCCGCAGCGCGTCCAGCGCCCGGCGGACGGCCGCGCCGTCGCGCTCCTTGCGCAGCACCGCGAGCCGCTCGCACTGGTCGGCCTCGATCGACGGGTCGACCCGCAGCGGTTCGTACGGCTCCTCCTCGTCCAGGACGAAGCGGTTGACGCCGACCACGGTGCGCTCCCGGCCGTCGATCTCCAGCGCGGTCCGGTACGCGGAGCGCTCGATCTCGGACTTCTGGAAGCCCTGCTCGATGGCGCGCACCGCGCCGCCGCGCTCCTCGACGGCCCGCAGCAGCTCCAGCACGGCGGTCTCGATGTCGTCGGTCATCGACTCGACCACGTACGACCCCGCGAACGGGTCGACCGTGCTGGTCACGTCGGTCTCGTACGCGATGACCTGCTGGGTGCGCAGCGCCAGCCGGGCGGCCTTCTGGGTCGGCAGCGCGATCGCCTCGTCGTACGAGTTGGTGTGCAGCGACTGGGTGCCGCCGAGCACCGCGCCGAGCCCCTGGAGGGCGACCCGGACCAGGTTGACCTCGGGCTGCTGGGCGGTCAGCTGGACGCCCGCGGTCTGGGTGTGGAAGCGCAGCATCTGCGACTTCGGGTTCCGCGCCCCGAACTCGTCGCGCATGATGCGGGCCCAGACCCGGCGCGCGGCACGGAACTTGGCGACCTCCTCCAGCAGCGTGGTGCGGGCCACGAAGAAGAAGGAGAGCCGGGGCGCGAAGTCGTCCACGTCCAGGCCGGCGGCGATCGCGGTGCGGACGTACTCGATGCCGTTGGCGATGGTGAAGGCGATCTCCTGCGCGGGCGTCGCCCCGGCCTCCGCCATGTGGTAGCCGGAGATCGAGATGGTGTTCCACCTCGGCGTCTCGCGGTGGCAGTACGCGAAGATGTCGCTGGTCAGGCGGAGCGACTGCTGCGGCGGGTAGATGTACGTGCCGCGGGCGATGTACTCCTTCAGCACGTCGTTCTGGATGGTGCCGGTCAGCTTCGAGCCGGGCACGCCCTGCTCCTCGGCGACCAGCTGGTAGAGCAGGAACAGCGTCGCCGCCGGGGAGTTGATCGTCATCGAGGTCGACACCTGGTCGAGCGGCAGGCCCTGGAACAGGGTCCGCATGTCCTCCACCGAGTCGATCGCGACGCCGACCTTGCCGACCTCGCCGTGGGCCAGCGGCTCGTCCGAGTCGTAGCCCATCTGGGTCGGCAGGTCGAACGCCACGCTCAGGCCGCCCGTGCCCGCGCCGACCAGCTCGTGGTAGCGCGCGTTGGACTCCTTCGCGGTGCCGAACCCGGCGTACTGCCGCATCGTCCACGGCCGCCCGGTGTACATCGTCGGGTAGACGCCCCGGGTGAACGGGTAGCGGCCGGGCTCTCCCAGCTTCGCGGCGGGGTCGAAACCCGCCAGTGCGGACGCGTCGTAGACCGGTTCGACGGGCAGGCCCGACTCGGTCAGCGCTCCGGGGTTCATGGCATCTCTCTTCGTCGCGGGACGGGGGCGCTCCCCGTCCCGTTCGGGAACGGTCGTCGGTCCGCGGGCGCCGGTGCCCTCAGCCGCCGACCGTCCAGGTGTTGGTGCCGGCGAGGAGGGTGGCGAGGTCGCCGGGGCCGTGTTGGTGTGCGGCGAGGGCGAGTTGGTCGTTGAGTTGGGTGTCGTAGACGGGGCGCTGGACGTCGCGCAGGACGCCGATGGGGGTGTGGTGGAGGGTGTCGGCGTCGGCGAGGCGGGTGAGGGCGAAGGCGGTGGCGGGGCTGGGGGCGTGGGCGTCGTGGAC
>NZ_JBVHEH010000022.1:14922-140920 GCF_055562955.1 Kitasatospora sp. NPDC015121 | reverse complement strand
CCTGCGCGATCTGGCACAACCGAACCATCGGCCGACCCGTCACCCGCTCACTCATCGCCTACGACCACTGACCGACTTCGGAACTACTCGTCTAGCCCGGAACGAGAGGACCTAGTCGAGGGGCTTCACCGAGCGGCGCAGCCGGGACGGCAGGACCGCCTCGACCCGGAAGCCGCCGTCGGCCTCCCGCCCGGAGTGGAAGGCGCCGCCGAGCGCGACCACCCGCTCGCGCATCCCGACCAGGCCGTTGCCGCCGCTGGGCAGCGCCACCGGCGTCGCCGAGCCCGGGCACTCGTTCACCACCGACACCCGCACCCCGTTCGGCACGAACGCCAGCAGCACCGCGACCCGGGCGCCGCCCGCGTACTTGTGGGCGTTGGTCAGGCCCTCCTGCACCACCCGGTACGCGGTCTGCTCGGCCTCGGCGACGTACTCCAGGCGTTCGCCGCTGACCGTCAGCGACACCGCCATGCCCGCCACCCGGGACTGCTCGACCAGCTCCGGCAGCTCCGACAGGCCGCCGACCGGGGCCTCCACCTGCTCCTGCGGCTCGGTCATCCGCAGCACGCCGAGGATCTCCCGCAGCTCGTCCAGCGCCTGCCGGCCGGTCTCGCCGATCAGCTGCGCGGACTGCTGGGCCCGCACCGGGTCCTTGGGGACGATCCGCTCGACCGCGGCCGCGTGCACCACCATCAGGCTGACCCGGTGCGCGACCACGTCGTGCATCTCCCGGGCGATCCGGGTGCGCTCCTCGGCCCGGGCCCGCCAGGCGCGTTCCCTGGCCTGCTCGGCGAGCAGGGTCAGCTCGGCCTCCAGGCCCAGCGCGCGGTCCTGCAGCGACTCCACCAGGCGGCGGCGGGCGCCCACGTACAGGCCGGTCACCATCGGGGCGACCGCCATGCCGACCGCGACGAACGCCGCGATCACCGGGTACACCCAGGTCGGCGGGAGCTGCTCGGCCGGCGGCGGGTTCTTGGCGGGCGCCGTCATCGCGAGCAGCACCATGCCGAAGGTCTCCACCATGGCGACCGCCGACAACACCACCACCCGGGCCCGCCGGGTCGGCCACTCCCAGGTCGCCGCCAGCGTGTACAGCGACACCGCCAGCAGCACCACGCCGAAGAACCCCGGCACGAACACCAGCGCCACCACCACCGGCACCACCGGCCAGCGCCGCCGCACCAGCAGCGACGCGCCCGCGAGCGCCCCCAGCGCCACGCACAGCGCGGTGGCCGGCCCGCCCCAGTGCAGCCGGTCCCGGACCAGCCCGTACGCGCCGGCCGCGCACTCCACCGCCGACACCACCGCCAGCGCGACGTCCAGCGCCGCGCTCCGCCTCCGCGCCCACCACCACAGGCCGTCCCCCGCCGGCTTCTCACTCATGACCGACACGATACGCATGCGGCCGGGGGCGGACGGCGCCCTCCCGCCCGTCCCGCGCCCCGTCGGCGCGCCCGCCGGGTGTCCGCCATCCGGCCACCTCTCCGTACTGGCACCCCGTGCCACCTATGCTGTTGCCCGTCGGACAGCGCGGTCCGCACCCGTCACCCGCACCGCGGTGATGTCAGAGCCGTTGCCGAACCCCACCACCACAGGGAGACAGCCGTGACCGCTCCGGTCCCCACTCCGGCGGACAGCCCCTCCTCGATCGCCGACGCGGACAACGCCGCGCTGCGTGCGGACATCCGCCGCCTCGGCGACCTGCTCGGGGAGACCCTCGTGCGCCAGGAGGGCCCCGAACTGCTGGGCCTGGTCGAGCAGGTGCGCCTGCTGAGCCGCACCGACGGCGAGGCGACGGCGCAGCTGCTGGCGGAGATCGACCTGGACACCGCCGCGAAGCTGGTGCGCGCCTTCTCCACCTACTTCCACCTGGCGAACGTCACCGAGCAGGTGCACCGGGGCCGCGAGTTCGCCGCCCGCCGGGCCCTGGAGGGCTCGGTGCTCTCGCAGACCGCCGACCAGCTGAAGGAGGCGGACCCCAAGCACCTGGCGGACACCCTGGCCAACCTCGCGGTCCGCCCGGTGTTCACCGCGCACCCGACCGAGGCGGCCCGCCGCTCGGTGCTGAACAAGCTGCGCCGGGTCGGCGAGCTGCTGGAGCGGATCCACCGCGAGCAGGCCGCCACCGGGCAGGTCGACAGCGCCCGGCAGACCTCGGCCCGCCGCCAGGCCGACCGCCGCCTCGCCGAGGTGATCGACCTGCTGTGGCAGACCGACGAGTTGCGGATCGCCCGCCCCGAGCCTACCGACGAGGCCCGCAACGCCGTCTACTACCTGGACGAGCTGTACCGCGAGGCCGTCCCGGAGGTGCTGGAGGAGCTGCACGAGGAGCTGGCCCGGGTCGGCCTGACCCTGCCCGAGGGCGTCCGCCCGCTGACCTTCGGCACCTGGATCGGCGGCGACCGCGACGGCAACCCGAACGTCACCCCGCGGGTCACCTGGGACGTGCTCAACCTGCAGCACGAGTACGGCATCAAGGACGCCCTGGAGGCGGTCGACGACCTGCGCGCCTCGCTCTCCACCTCGGTCCGCCTCGCCGGGGCCTCCGAGGAGCTGCTCGCCTCGCTGGACGCCGACCTGGCGCACCTGCCCGAGCTGAGCCCGCGCTACAAGCGGATGAACGCCGAGGAGCCGTACCGGCTGAAGGCCACCTGCATCCGGATCAAGCTGGAGAACACCCGCGACCGCCTGGCCGCCGGCACCGCGCCCACCCCGGGCCGCGACTACGTCGGCACCCGCGACCTGCTGGCCGACCTGCGACTGGTCCAGGACTCGCTGCGGGCGCACCGCGGCGGCCTGATCGCCGACGGCCGCCTGGCCCGGACGATCCGCACCATCGAGGCGTTCGGCCTCCAGCTGGCCACCATGGACGTCCGCGAGCACGCCGAGGCCCACCACCACGCGCTCGGCCAGCTCTTCGACCGGCTCGGCGAGGAGGCCTGGCGCTACACCGACATGCCGCGCGAGTACCGCCAGCGCCTGCTCTCCAAGGAGATGCGCTCGCGCCGCCCGCTGGCCCCCACCCCGGCGCCGCTGGACGCCGCGGGCGCCAAGACGCTGGGCGTGTTCACCACCATCCGCGAGGGCTTCGAGCGCTTCGGCGACGAGATCGTCGAGTCGTACATCATCTCGATGTGCCAGGGCGCGGACGACGTGTTCGCGGCCGCCGTGCTGGCCCGCGAGGCCGGCCTGATCGACCTGCACGCGGGCATCGCCAAGATCGGCATCGTGCCGCTGCTGGAGACCACCGACGAGCTCCAGGAGGCCGACCGGATCCTGGACGAGATGCTCTCCGACCCGTCCTACCGGCTGCTGGTGTCGCTGCGCGGCGACGTCCAGGAGGTCATGCTCGGCTACTCGGACTCCTCCAAGTTCGGCGGCATCACCACCTCGCAGTGGGAGATCCACCGCGCCCAGCGCCGGCTGCGCGACGTCGCGCACCGCTACGGCATCCGGCTGCGGCTGTTCCACGGCCGCGGCGGCACCGTCGGCCGCGGCGGCGGCCCCTCGCACGAGGCGATCCTGGCGCAGCCGTGGGGGACGCTGGAGGGCGAGATCAAGGTCACCGAGCAGGGCGAGGTGATCTCCGACAAGTACCTGCTGCCCTCGCTGGCCCGGGAGAACCTGGAGCTGACCCTCTCCGCCACGCTGGCCGCGTCCGCGCTGCACACCGCGCCCCGGCAGGCCCCGGAGGAGCTGGCCCGCTGGGACGCCGCGATGGACCGGGTCTCCGAGGCCGCGCACACCGCGTACCGCGCCCTGGTCGAGCAGGAGGACCTGCCGAAGTACTTCTTCGCCGCGACGCCGGTCGACCAGCTGGCCTCGCTGCACCTGGGCTCGCGCCCGTCCCGCCGCCCCGACAGCGGCGCCGGCCTGGACGGCCTGCGGGCCATCCCGTGGGTGTTCGGCTGGACCCAGTCCCGGCAGATCGTCCCCGGCTGGTACGGCGTCGGCTCCGGCCTGGCCGCCGCCCGCGAGGCCGGCCTGGGCGACGTCCTCGACGAGATGCACGGCAACTGGCACTTCTTCCGCAACTTCCTGTCCAACGTCGCCATGACGCTGGCCAAGACCGACCTGCGGATCGCCCGCCACTACGTCGAGCAGCTGGTGCCCGCCGACCTGCACCACGTCTTCGACCAGATCGTCGCCGAGCACGACCTCACCCTGCGCGAGGTGCTGCGCCTCACCGGCGAGAGCGAGCTGCTGGAGCACAACGACGTCCTGAAGCAGACCTTCGCCGTCCGCGACGCCTACCTCGACCCGATCTCCTACCTGCAGGTCGCGCTGCTGCGCCGGCAGCGCGAGGAGGTCGCGGCCGGCCGCCCGGAGGACCCGCTGCGCGCCCGCGCGCTGCTGCTCACCGTGAACGGCATCGCGGCGGGCCTGCGCAACACCGGCTGACCGGGCCCCGCACGCACGACGGCGGCCCGCCCCCTCGCTCGTCGAGGGGGCGGGCCGCCGTCGTGTCGTTCAGGCGCCGCGGCGCTTGCGCAGCCACGCGGCCGCGCCGCCGGCCACCACCACCAGGCCGCCGCCGACCGCGTACAGGCCGGCCGAGCCGACCGAGCCGGTGGGCGGGGCCAGCCGGGCCGCGGCGGGCTCGGGGCCGGTGGTGGGTTCGGCGGCGGCGGGCCCGGCGGCCCATCCTCCGGCGGCCAGGCACAGCACGGTGCCTCCGACGACCTTGCCCACGCGCTTCGACCGGATCACGGTCCATACCCCCATAGACGGCACTTCAATCCTTCGCTGTACCGGTCCTGACGGTATCCGATCAGATGACGTTTCTGACCCCCGGTCAGCTTCCTCCCGGCAAGCGTTGCATGAACGTTGTGTACGGAGCGTGGCCGGATCCGGTGCGGCGCCTGCACCCAGTGCCAATCCCGCTGGGGCGGTCAGGAGTTGTAGGTCTGCTGGGCCCGCTCCAGGCCGTCCGAGAGCAGCGCCTCGACGGCGTCGGCGGCCCGGTCGACGAACCAGTCGAGGTCCTTGCGCTCGGTGGACGAGAAGTCCTTGAGGACGAAGTCGGCGACCTCCATCCGGCCGGGCGGGCGGCCGATGCCGCAGCGGACCCGGTGGTAGTCCGGGCCGAGCGACTTGGTGATCGACTTGAGGCCGTTGTGGCCGTTGTCGCCGCCGCCGGTCTTCAGCCGCAGCGCCGCGTAGTCGAGGTCGAGCTCGTCGTGGACGGCGACGACCGCCGAGGTCGGGACCTTGTAGAAGTCGCGCAGCGCGGTGACCGGGCCGCCCGAGAGGTTCATGAAGGTCATCGGCTCGGCGAGGACGACCCGCCTGCCGGCCAGCCGCCCCTCGGCGACCTGGGCGCGGCTCTTGTGGGCCTTGAACCTGGCGCCGATCCGCTGGGCCAGCAGCTCGACCACCATGAAGCCGATGTTGTGCCGGTTGCGGGCGTACTCCTTGCCCGGGTTGCCGAGGCCCACCACCAGCCAGGGGCCGTCGTACTCGCTCATGCCGCTCCTCACGCGGGTGTTCTCCGTACCGTCCACATCATCCCGGACACGCCGCTGCCCCGGCCGTCCGCGCACGGGGCGGGGACGGCCGGGGCAGCGAGGAGGCGGTGATCAGGCCTCGACGGCCTCGTCGGCGGCGGCCTCGTCGGCGGCCTCGTCCTCGGTGGCCTCGGGGGCCTGGGCGCCGATGACCTGCAGCACGACGGCGTCGGCCTCGACGGCCAGGGTCACGCCGGAGGGCAGGGTGATGTCGCCGGCGGTGATGGAGGCGCCGGCCTCCAGGCCCTCGACGGAGACGGTGACCGACTCGGGCAGGTGGGTGGCCTCGGCCTCGATCGGGAGGGCGTTCAGCACGTTCTCGATCAGGTTGCCGCCGGGGGCCAGCTCGCCCTCGGTGTGGACCGGGATCTCGACGGTGACCTTCTCGCCGCGCTTGACCAGCAGCAGGTCGACGTGCTCGATGGAGCGCTTGATGGCCTCGCGCTGCACGGCCTTCGGCAGCACGTACTCGTCCTTGCCCTCGATCGGGACGACCAGCAGGGCGTTCGGGGTCTTGAGGGCCATCATCAGGTCGTGGCCGGGCAGGTTCAGGTGCACCGGGGCGTGGCCGTGGCCGTAGACGACACCGGGGACGAAGCCGGCGCGACGGGCACGACGGGCGGCACCCTTGCCGAACTCGGTGCGGGACTCGGCGGCGATGCGGATCTCGGACACGACTGCACTCCTCGTGAAGCGAAGGGGTGCAGGAACGACAGAACCGCCGGGCCACACCCTCAAGTACGAATGGGGGGACGCTCGGCGGTTCGATCAAGGCGCATCGTTCTCGCGCGTCGATCACGGAGCACCGAAGTGGGCATCCCTCGCCGAGCAGTCTCCCAAGACTAACCGGGGGGTGGCGCGGACGTGAAATCGGCCCCCGGCTCCGTGCGGAGCCGGGGGCCGCCCGTGGGGCTGACGAGGGGTCAGTGCACGCCCTCGAAGAGGCTGGTGACCGAGCCGTCCTCGAAGACCTCGCGCACCGCGGCGGCGATCGACGGGGCGATCGACAGCGTGGTGATCTTGTCCAGCTGGAGCTGGGCCGGGGTCGGCAGGGTGTTGGTGAACACGAACTCGCTGACCCGGGAGTTCTTCAGCCGGTCCGCGGCGGGGCCGGAGAGCACGCCGTGGGTGGCGGCGACGATGACGTCGGCGGCGCCGGCGTCGAACAGCGCGTCGGCGGCGGCGCAGATGGTGCCGGCGGTGTCGATCATGTCGTCGACCAGGACGCAGACCCGGTCCTTGACGTCACCGACCACCTCGGCGGACAGGATGGTGTTGGCCTGCGACATGTCGCGGCGCTTGTGGATGATCGCCAGCGGGGCGCCGAGCCGGTCGCACCACTGGTCGGCGACCTTCACCCGGCCGGCGTCCGGGGAGACGATGGTCAGCTTGGAGCGGTCCGGGACCCGGTCGCCCACGTAGTCGGCCAGCATCGGCAGCGCGAACAGGTGGTCCACCGGGCCGTCGAAGAAGCCCTGGATCTGCGCGGTGTGCAGGTCCACGGCCATCAGCCGGTCGGCGCCGGCGGTGCGCAGCAGGTCGGCGACCAGGCGGGCCGAGATGGGCTCGCGGCCGAGGTGCTTCTTGTCCTGGCGGGCGTAGCCGTAGAACGGCAGGATCGCGGTGATGCTGCGGGCCGACGCGCGCTTGAGCGCGTCGATCATGATCAGCTGTTCCATGATCCACTGGTTGATCGGAGCCGTGTGGCTCTGGACCACGAAGCAGTCCGCGCCGCGGGCGGACTCCAGGAAGCGGACGTAGATCTCGCCGTTGGCGAAGTCCAGCGCCTTGGTCGGGACGAGTTCGGTGCCCAGCTCGCGGGCGACCTCCTCGGCAAGTTCGTGGTGGGCACGGCCGGAGAAAAGTTTGAGCTTCTTCTCGCCGGAGGTCGTGATCCCGCTCACTGCACCGTCTCCTCGTGTATTGCCACTCTGGGTGAGTACGCCGAGGCACGGCCGAAGAGGCCCGATGGCGCACGTATGTCCTTCAGGTTACGCGCCCCGCGCGCGGTCCGACGGCCGGGGACCACTCCTCAAGATCCCCGGCCGTCCCGTCCGACCGCCCCGTCCTACTGCGCCCCACCTGCCTCGGCGGCCGCCCGGGCGGAAGCCGATCCGGGCCGCTTCCGCTCGACCCAGCCCGCGATGTTGCGCTGCTGGGCGCGGGCGACGCCGAGCGAACCCGCAGGTACGTCGTTGGTGATCACCGATCCGGCGGCCGTGTAGGCGCCGTCACCGACCGTCACCGGGGCGATGAACATGTTGTCGGAACCCGTGCGGCAGTGGGCCCCGATGACCGTCCGGTGCTTGTCGACCCCGTCGTAGTTGACTGTGACCGACGCCGCACCGACATTGGTGCCCTCGCCGATCGTCGCGTCCCCGATGTACGACAGGTGGGGGACCTTCGCCCCTTCGCCGAGCTCCGAGTTCTTGATCTCGACGTAGGTGCCGGCCTTCGCCTTCCGGGCCAGCCTGGTGCCCGGCCGCAGGTACGCGTACGGGCCGACGGAGGCCTCCGGGCCGATCTCGGCGCGGTCGGCCGTGGTGTTGCTCACACGGGCGCCGGCGCCGACCGTAGTGGCGGTCAGCGTGCAGTTCGGGCCGACCTCGCAGCCCTCGCCCAGGTGGGTGGCGCCGTGCAGCTGGGTGTTCGGGTGCACCAGCGCGTCCGGCTCGTACGTCACCTGGACGTCCAGCCAGGTGGAGGCCGGGTCGACCACGGTCACGCCGGCCCGCATGGCGTTCTCCAGCAGGCGGTCGTTGAGCAGCCGGCGGGCCTCGGCGAGCTGCACCCGGTCGTTGATGCCGACGATCTCCCGGTGGTCGGCGGCGACCACCGCGCCGACCCGGTGGCCCTCGCGGCGCAGGATCTCCAGGGTGTCGGTCAGGTACTCCTCGCCCTGCGCGTTGTCGGTGCCGACCAGCGAGAGCGCGAGGGCGAGCAGCTTGGCGTCGAAGGCGAACACCCCGGAGTTGATCTCGTCGACCGCCAGCTGCTCGGCGGTGGCGTCCTTGTGCTCGACGATCGCGGCGACCGCGCCGTCCGGGCCGCGCAGGATCCGGCCGTAGCCGGTCGCGTCGGGGACCCGCGCGGTCAGCACGGTGACGCCGTTGCCCTGCTCGGTGTGCGCGGCGGCCAGCGCGGCCAGGGTGGCGCCGGTGAGCAGCGGGGCGTCGCCGGTGGTGACCAGCACGGTGCCGTCCAGCTCCACGCCGTCGGCGGCGAGCGCCCGCAGCGCGGTGCGCACGGCGTGGCCGGTGCCGTTCTGCTCGGTCTGGACGACGGGGCGGGCGGCCGGGTAGTGCTCGGTCAGGTGGGCCTGGACCAGTTCGCGCAGGTGGCCGATCACCACGACCAGCTGACCGGGCGTCAACTCCTGGGCGGCGCTGACCGCGTGGCCCACCAGGGAGCGGCCGCAGATCTCGTGCAGCACCTTCGGCAGCGCCTTGGACTTCATTCGCGTGCCGCCGCCGGCGGCGAGCACGATCACGGCAGCGGGCTGGTTGGCACTCACGCGGGGAGACTCCTCGGTCGGATGCGGGGTGGAGGGCGCACCGAGAATACCGAGAGAAAAGGAACGGAAACCGTCCGAAACGGTCCGGGGCCCGTCCGAACAGGCCGGTCAGGGCTCCGCCGCTAGGATTCGAACCCAGACAAAGGCCTCCAAAGGGCCCTGTGCTGCCATTACACCACGGCGGAAAGGCGCGCTCGCACGCCCAGCACAGCCTACGGGTTGACGGCCCGTAGCTCCACCATCTTCGGCGAAGGCACACGAACGACGCCGGGTCCCCCGGCCGACGACCGGCCGACGACCCGCCGGGATCCGGCGGGCGAACAGTGCGACACGTCCGCGCCGAGGTCTTCCGCTTGCCCCGGAGCATTACCTACGATGCCGTAAGTTACGGTCACGTAGGTACAGGTACCCACCGGCCCCCTCACCCCCCGGGAAGCGCCATGACCATCCAGGCCGGGCAGGCGCCGCCGCGCGCCGCCGAGGACGCCCGCACCGCCACCACGCTCTCCGCCACCAGGGGCGGCGAGCGGCAGAACGCGCTGGAGCGCGCCACCCTGGCCCTGTTCATCGCGCTGCCGTTCCTGGCCCTGCTCGCCGCCGTCCCGGTGGCCTGGGGCCGGGGGCTGTCCTGGCTGGACGCCGGCCTCGGGGTCGGCATGTACTTCCTCACCTGCCACGGCATCACCGTCGGCTACCACCGCTACTTCACCCACGGCGCCTTCAAGGCCAACCGGCCGCTGCGGCTGGGCCTGGCGGTGCTCGGCTCGATGGCCGTCGAGGGCCCGCTGGTGCGCTGGGTCGCCGACCACCGCAAGCACCACCGCTACTCCGACAAGGACGGCGACCCGCACTCGCCGTGGCGCTACGGCGAGAACCTGCCGGCGCTGCTCAAGGGCCTGTGGTGGGCGCACATGGGCTGGCTGTTCGACGAGGAGCAGACCCCGCAGCTCACCTACGCGCCCGACCTGGTCCGCGACCCGGCGATAAGGGCGATCTCCCGGCTGTTCTGGCTGTGGACGCTGCTCTCGCTGGCCCTGCCGCCGCTGGTCGGCGGCCTGGTCACCTGGAGCTGGCAGGGCGCGCTGTCCGCGTTCTTCTGGGGTTCGCTGGTCCGGGTCGCGCTGCTGCACCACGTCACCTGGTCGATCAACTCGATCTGCCACGCGGTGGGTTCGCGCCCGTTCCGGTCCCGCGACCGGTCCGGCAACGTGTGGTGGCTGGCGGTGCTGTCCTGCGGCGAGTCTTGGCACAACCTGCACCACGCCGACCCCACCTCGGCCCGGCACGGCGTGCTCCGCGGCCAGGTCGACTCCTCCGCCCGGGTCATCCGCTGGTTCGAGCGGGCGGGTTGGGCGCGCGACGTCCGCTGGCCCGGCGCGGAGCGGATCGCCGCCCGCCGCGCCGCATGAGTCGGCGCCTACAGCATGATGGAGGGGTGAACGGGACCAACGGAGACAGCACCGGCCATCGACAGCCCTCGCGCCGCGGCGGGGGCAAGGGCGGCGGCCGGGTGCGGATGACCGGCAAGCAGCGTCGCGAGCAGCTGCTGGAGATCGGCCGGTCGGTCTTCGCCGAACGCGGCTACGACGGCACCTCGGTGGAGGAGATCGCCGAGCGCGCCGGGGTCTCCAAGCCCGTCGTGTACGAGCACTTCGGCGGCAAGGAGGGCCTGTACGCGGTGGTGGTCGACCGCGAGATGCAGCTGCTGCTCGACATGGTCACCGGCGCGCTCACCGGCGGGCACTCCCGCGAGCTGCTGGAGCAGGCCGCGTTCGCGCTGATGGACTACATCGACACCTCCACCGACGGTTTCAAGATCCTGGTCCGGGACTCGCCGGTGGCCCAGTCCACCGGCTCGTTCGCCTCGCTGATCGGCGACATCGCCACCCAGGTCGAGGACATCCTGGGCCTGGAGTTCAAGTCCCGCGGCTTCGACGCCCGGCTGGCGCCGATGTACTCGCAGATGCTGGTCGGCATGGTGGCGCTGACCGGCCAGTGGTGGCTGGAGGTCCGCAAGCCCGCCAAGGCGGAGGTCGCCGCCCACCTGGTGAACCTCGCCTGGCACGGCCTGGAGGGCCTGGAGCGGCACCCCAAGCTGGTCGGCGAGCGCAAGAACTGAACCGGCGGCCCGGCGGCCCCCGTCACCGGGGCCCCGGGCCGGTACGCACGACAGGGACGGTCCCGTGGCGGTCTTCCTGCTGGCCCTCGGCGCCGCCTGCTGCCTGGGCGCCGGATTCGTCCTGCAGCAGCACGCCGCCCAGCGCGCCCCCCGCGGCGACCTGCTGCGCTGGCGGCTGCTGCTCGACCTGGTGCGGATGCCCGACTGGCTGCTCGGCATCGCCTTCATGATCGGCGGCCAGGCGCTCTCCGCGCTCGCCCTCAGCCAGGGCGAGGTCACCCAGGTCGAGCCGCTGCTGGCCACCAACCTGGTCTGGGCGATGCTGCTGGCCCGCCGGATCACCGGCACCCGGCTGGGCCGCTCCGGCTGGATCGGCGTCGCCCTGATCGCCCTCGGCGTCACCGCGTTCATCGCCGCCGGGCAGCCCCGGGGCGGCGGTCCGGCGGCCGGGGAGCTGCGGCACTGGCTGGTGGTCGGCACCGTCTCCGGCCTGGCCCTGCTGCTGGTCGCGGTGGCCCGCCGGCTGCCGCTGTTCGAGGAGGCGACCCTGCTGGCGCTGGCCGCCGGCCTGCTCTACGGCCTGCAGGACGCGCTGACCCGCGGCACCTTCGACCGGATCGACCGGGACGGGGCGTCCGCGGCGCTGACCTCCTGGCCCCCGTACGCGGTGGTCGGGATCGGCGTGGTCGGGCTGCTGCTGGTGCAGTCCGCGTTCGAGGCGGCGCCGCTGCGGATGTCGCTGCCCGCGCTGACCGCCGCCCAGCCGCTGGCCGGGATCGCCTGCGCGGTCGGCTTCCTGGGCGACCGGCTGCGGCTCACCCCGGGGGCGCTGGCCTGGCAGAGCGCCGGGCTGGCCGCGATCGTGGTCGGCGTGGTCGTGCTGGGCCGCCACCCGGCGCTGCCGGGCGCCAGGTGACCGCCGGTCAGTTCTTCACCGCCACCGCGAAGACCCGGCGGAACGGGAACAGCGTGCCGGGCCCGTCCGCCGGGTAGGCCGCGCGCAGCAGCTCCCCGTACTCGGCCAGGAACGCGGCCCGCTCCGCCGCCTGCGGCAGCAGGTCGAGCACCGGGCGCAGCGTGGAGCCCTTGACCCACTCCAGCACCGGGTCGGGGCCGGGCAGCACCATCGTGTACGTGGTCTCCCAGACGTCGGCGGTGCAGCCGGCCGCCAGCAGGGTCCGCGCGTAGCGGGCCGGTTCGTGGCAGGAGGCGTCCGGGCGGGCGGGGGCCAGCCGGTCGCGCCAGCGGGGGGCGCGGCGCAGCTCGGCGAGCAGGGTGTGGCTGGGGGCGGCGAAGTTCCCGGGCAGCTGGAAGGCGATCACCCCGCCGGGCCGCAGCGCGGCCGCCCAGCGCGGCAGCAGCTCCAGGTGGTCGGCGGTGTCGGTGTCCATCCAGTGCAGGGCGGCGTTGGAGGCGATCAGGTCGGGCCGTTCGGGCGCGGGGTCGTACGCCGTGACGTCCTGCTCCCGGTACGCGGCGGTGGGTTCGCCGTCCGCGCCGCGGGCCTTCGCCAGCAGTTCGGGCGAGGTGTCCAGGCCGAGCAGCCGGGCGTCCGGCCAGCGGCGGCGCAGTGCGGCGGTGGAGTTGCCCGGTCCGCAGCCGAGGTCGAGCACGGTGGGGGCGGGCGGCAGCTCGGGGACCCGGGCGAGCAGGTCGGCGAACGGGCGTCCGCGCAGGTCGGCGTAGTGCAGGTACTGGTCGGCGTCCCAGGTGGCGGGCATGGCGGACTCCCGAAAGTATCTCGACATCAAGATATTCCTGTTACCGCCGAGACTTCCTTTGTTATCTCTTGATGTCAAGAGACTTCACATCGACACACCCCCCGATACACTGATCGCCATGGAGGACGAGGTCGACCGCCTGGTCGCAGCATGGCGCCGAGAGCGCCCCGACCTCGACGTGGAACCGCTAGAGGTCCTCAGTCGGGTGAGCCGCCTCGCCCGCCACCTGGACCGGGCCCGCCGCACCGCCTTCGCCGAGCACGGCCTGGAGCCCTGGGAGTTCGACGTCCTCACCGCGCTGCGCCGCGCCGGGGACCCCTACCAGCTCTCCCCCGGCCAGCTCCTCACCCAGACCCTGGTCACCTCCGGCACCATGACCAACCGGATCGACCGCCTCACCGCCAAGGGCCTGGTCGTCCGCCTCCCCGACCCCGACGACCGCCGGGGCGTCCTGGTCCGCCTCACCGACGCCGGCCGCGACCGGGCCGACCAGGCCCTGGCCGGCCTCCTCGCCCACGAGCGCGAGATCCTCTCCCAGCTCGCCCCCGCCCAGCAGACCGAACTCGCCGCCCTGCTGCGCAGCCTGGTCGCCCCCTTCGACCGCGCCGGCTAGGCCGGCCCCGCCCGGGAGCCCCGCTAGAAGCCGTCCGGGTACGGCGTCGCCAGCGCGGGCGTCTTGGTGTGGGCGGTCTGGTAGCCGGGCAGCAGCGCCGCCAGCCGCTCGCGGACCTCGGGGTCCGAGTTGACGGTGGCCGCGTCGTACAGGCCGGTGAGGCCGCCCGCCAGGTCCTCCGGGACGGTGGCGTGGTCGGCGACGGTGGCGAAGATCCGGGGGTGCGCGGTGGGCAGGCGCTCCTCGTTGTCGGAGAACAGCGCCTCGTTGAGCTTCTCCCCGGCCCGCAGGCCGGTGTAGCGGATCTCCACCTCGTCCGCGCCGAGCTGGACCTGCTCGGCGAAGTTGTGCACCAGGTCGACGATCCGGACCGGCTCGCCCATGTCGAGGACGAACACCTCGCCGCCCTCGGCCATCCGCCCGGCCTCCAGGACCAGGCCGACGGCCTCCTCGATGGTCATGAAGAAGCGGGTGACGTCGGGGTGGGTGACCGTCACCGGGCCGCCGCTGCGCAGCTGCTCCTCCAGCACGGACAGCAGCGAACCGCGCGAGCCGAGGACGTTGCCGAAGCGGACGGCGGCGAAGACCCCGGTGCCGAGGTTGCGGGCGTCCCGGGCGTTGGCCTGGACGATCAGCTCGGCCAGCCGCTTGCTCGCGCCGAGCACGGACGTCGGGTCGGCGGCCTTGTCGGTGGAGATCAGCACGAAGCGCTCGACGCCGGTGGCCAGCGCGGCCTCGACCAGGTGGTCGGTGCCCAGCACGTTGGACTTGACGGCCTCGCTGGGGTGGCGCTCCAGCAGCGGCAGGTGCTTGTGCGCGGCGGCGTGGAAGACCACGTCGGGGCGCAGGTCGCGGAAGATCTGCTGGATCCGCGGGCGGTCCCGGATGTCGGCGATCACCAGGGACTCGTCGGTGAGCAGCGCCTCGCCCCAGATGTCGAGCTGGAGCCGGTGCAGGTTGGACTCGTCGTGGTCGAGCATGTAGAGCGCGGCCGGCCCGAACGCCTGGACCTGCCGGCACAGTTCGCTGCCGATCGAACCACCGGCGCCGGTCACCAGCACCCGGCGGCCCTCGATCACGGTGCGGACGTCCGGGGAGGCCACGTGCACCTCGTGCCGGCCGATCAGCCGGTTGACGTCCAGCGAGCGCAGGTCGGAGCCGACCACCTCGCGGCGCAGCGCGGCCAGGAAGGACGGCAGGTAGCGGACGGCGGCGCCGGCGGCGGCCGCGGCGGTGGCGAGTTCGCGGACCCGCTGGTGCGGGAGGCCGGGGATGGCGAGGACGACGACCTGGGCGTCGTGCGCGAGGGCCAGGCCGGTGAGGTCGGCGAGCGGCCCGAGGACGGGACTGCCGGAGACGTCCCGGCCGGCCTTGGCCGGGTCGTCGTCCAGGACGCCGACCGGGGTGAGGCCGAACTCGGGCGTCCGGCCCAGGTCGCGGACCAGGGCGGTCCCGGCGGAGCCGGCGCCGACGACCAGGGTGCGCAGGCCGGTCGAACCGGCCCGCTGGGCGGGCAGGCGGGGACGGTCCCCGTGCGGGCGTGCGGCAGTGGGGTGCGGCGACATCTGACCTCCGGTATCCCTGGACTCGCGGAGTGGAACGTGCGGGAGGGGGCGCGGCTGGTTCAGCCCGCGCCGGGGCCTGCGGTCGAGGCGACGGTCGGCGGGGGGACGGGGGCGGGCGGGTCGGACGGCGCGATCCCGGCCCGGCGGGCGACCGCGACCGCCGCGAGGGTCGAGTGGACGCCCAGCTTGCCCAGGACGTTCTGCATGTGGGTGCGGACGGTGTGCGGGGAGAGGAACAGCCGCTCGGCGACGGCCTGCCGGCCCAGGCCGGCGACCATGCAGCGCAGCACCTCCTCCTCGCGCGGGGTGAGCGCGGCGACCAGCCGCTCGCTCTCCGAGCGGTCCCGGCGGGCGGAGGTCAGCTCCCGGATCACGCCGGTGAGCAGCGCGGGCGGCAGGTGGGTCTCGTCGCGGCGCACGCCGCGCACCACCGCCATCAGCGCGCCCAGCGAACTCTCCCGCGCCACCCAGCCGTTGGCCCCGGCCTGGAGGGCGCGGGCGGCGCGCTGCGGGTCGTCCGCGGCGGCCAGCAGGACGGCCCGGACGTCGGGGTGGGAGCGCCGGATCCGGGCGACCAGGGCGATCCCGTCGGTCAGCGGCCGGACCTCCTCGGGCCGGCCGACGGCCGACGGCCCGGCGGAGGCGGTCCCGGCGGAGGCGGTCCCGGCGGAAGCGGCGGCTGCGGCGGCGTGCGGGGGCGGGGCGCCGCGCCGGGGCGCCGGTAACGCCGCCTGGGCGCGGAGCGGCGGCGCGGCGCCCAGGTCGACGTCGACCAGCACCACGTCGTACGGGCGGTGTTCGGCCACCGCCCGTTCCAGCGCGCGTTCGGCCGCCGCCGCGCTGCCCGCCGCCCCGACGTCCACGTCGGGTTCGGCGGCCAGTGCCGTGGCGAGCGCCTCGGCGAAGATCCGGTGGCCGTCGACCACCAGGACGCGCGTACGCCCCATCGTCCTGCCCCCCTGCTCGTGGCCCGACCCCCACCGGTGCCGCTCTCAGCCTACGGGCGGGCGCCGCCGCGGCGTGGGGGTTTGGTGAAGTTCCTGTACACAGGGTCTTCGGGGCCCCCGACCAGGCCGGGGGCGGGCCGGGACCGGGCCGGAGCCCGGCCGGGGAGCCGCCAGGTCAGGCCTGGTGGGCGGGGGTCCGGGCCGCCCGGGCCGGGGCCCGGGCGGGGAGGTCCGGGCGGGGGTTCAGGCGCGGTGGGCGAGGGTGAACTCCCAGGCGTCGGCGACGATCCGGTCCAGGTCGGGGTGCTCGGGCGTCCAGCCGAGGGCCTCGCGGGCGCGGTCGGCGGCGGCGACCAGCACGGCCGGGTCGCCGGGGCGGCGCCCGGCCATCCGGACCGGGATCTCGCGGCCGGTGACGCGCTTGACCGACTCGATCACCTCGCGCACCGAGAAGCCGGTGCCGTTGCCCAGGTTGCAGACCAGGTGCTCGCCCGGCTTCGCCGCGGTCAGCGCCAGCAGGTGCGCCCGCGCCAGGTCGGCGATGTGGATGTAGTCGCGGATGCAGGTGCCGTCCGGGGTCGGGTAGTCCTCGCCGAACACCGCGATGTCGGGGCGCTGGCCGAGCGCCGCCTGGAACACCAGCGGGATCAGGTGGGTCTCCGGCTCGTGCCGCTCGCCGAAGCGCCCGTAGGCGCCCGCCACGTTGAAGTAGCGCAGGCTGACCGCGGCCAGGCCGTGCGCGGTCGCCTCCGAGGTGATCAGGTGGTCGACCGCGAGCTTGGTGGCGCCGTAGGTGTTGGTCGGCGAGGTGCGGGCGGTCTCCTTGATCGGCACCTCCTCCGGCTCCCCGTACACCGCGGCGGTGGAGGAGAACACCAGCGTCCCGACGCCCGCCTTGCGCATCGCCGTCACCAGTTCGAGCGAACCGGCCACGTTGTTGCGCCAGTACTTCTCCGGGTCCGCCACCGACTCGCCGACCTGCGAGGACGCCGCGAAGTGCAGCACCCCGTCGAAGGAGGAGTCCAGCACCCCGGCCGCGTCCTGGATCCGGCCGCGGACGAACTCGGCGCCCTCCGGCACGCCCACGGCGAACCCGGTCGACAGGTCGTCCAGCACCGTCACCGCGTGCCCCGCCTCCAGCAGGTGCGCCGCCACCACGCTCCCCACGTAGCCGGCTCCGCCCGTGACCAGGTACTTGCCCATGCCTCTTCGACCTCCGCACAACTCTCGGGTGTTCCTCGTCCGGAGCATAGGGCACCCGTCCGGAGGCCCCGTCCGGGCGGTCAGGCCAGTTGGTCGAGCAGCCCGGTCCGGGCCGCCAGCGCGGCGGCCTCCAGCCGGGAGCGCGCGCCCAGTTTGGTCAGCACCCGCTGGACGTGCGTGCGGGCGGTGGACGGCGCGATCCGCATCGCGGCGGCGATCGCCGCGGTGTCCTCGCCGTCCGCGATCCGGGCCAGCACCTGGACCTCCCGCCGGGTCAGCAGCCGCAGCAGCCGCAGCGCCTCGTCGTCCGGCTCCGCCACCGGCCACAGCAGGTGCTCGAACGCGGCCCGCAGCACGTCCACCGCGACCGCCACCTCGCCCGCCCGGACCCGGGCGATCGCCCGGTCGACCACCTCGATCCGCTCGTCGCTGCGCACGTACCCGGCCGCCCCCGCCGCGAACGCCGCCGCGACCCGCCCCGGCGCCCCCAGCGGCCCCAGCACCACCACCGCGATCTCCGGCCGCTCCCGGCGCAGCCGCCGCAGCGGCTCGAACGGGTCGTCCGGCCCGCCCGCCGTCCCCAGCAGGCACACCTCCGGCCGCCGTCCCGCCACCAGTTCCGACACCGCCGCGCACGGCGACCCGATCCCCAGCACCCGGTGCCCGCGCTGCTGCAGGGCCGACCCCAGGGCCTCGGCCATCAACCGGTGGTCGTCCGCCACCACGAGCCGCGCGCTCATCCGTCCTTCGCCTCCCGGCTCGACAGACGCACCATCAGAGCGCACAATCGCCCGGCCCGCCAGAGGACCTCCGGAACCGGAACCCGGGAAACGCGAAAGGCCCCGCCTCACGGCGGGGCCTTCGAACCGGAGCCCCCATGCGGAATCGAACCGCAGACCTTCTCCTTACCATGGAGACGCTCTACCGACTGAGCTATAGGGGCTTGTTGCTCCGGGTCCCTCTCGGTCCCCCTCGCGACGAGGAAGACATTACATGCTCCGCCGACCACATGGGAAATCGGCTTCGGCCAGGTCGGAGGGCTAAACTGCCCGAGAAGACCCGATCTGCCGTGCAATGTCGCCCAGCAGCCGCGAACTCCCGTGCAGCGAAGGCGCGTGATCCTGTGCCAGCCCCCGGCCGCGGCCGTGCTCCCGGCGACCCCTCCGCGTGGTGGGCGCTGGCCCTGCGGCCGACCCGGCCGGTGGTGCCCTGGGCGCTGATGGTGCGGGCCGCGCTGGGGATGGCGGTGCCGCTGGGGCTGGGGCTGGTCTGCGACCGGCTGGCGCTGGGGGTGTTCGCGGCGCTGGGCGCGATGCACGCGACCATGAACGACCGGGTGGAGCCGCTGCGGCTGCGGGCGCCGCGGATCGGGCTGGCCCTGCTGGCCTCGACGACCGGGATGCTGATCGGCGCGGAGCTGCAGTACCGGGGCGCCGGCGGCCTGGAGATCGGGCTCGCGCTGACCGCGGTGGGCTTCGCCGGCGGGGCGCTGTCGGCGACCGGGCCGCGCGGCTCGGCGGCCGGGATGCTGCTGCTGGTGTCGGCCTCGCTGGGCGGCGGGATGGCGCTGCCGCACCCGTGGTGGGCGGCGCCCGCGATGATGCCGTGCGGGGCGGCGCTGGTGCTGCTGCTGGGGCTGCGCTACCGCACCGACGTCCGCTCGGACCCGCGGGCCCGGGCGCTGGCCGAGGTGTACCTGGCGCTCGGCGGCCTGCTCGCCGCCCTCGGCACCCCGGACGGCGCGGCGGCCCGCCGCCTGCTCACCGGCCGGCTCAACCAGCTGCAGGACCTGCTGCCGCCGCCCCGCCCCGGCCGCCGCGAGTCGCCCCGGCTGCACTGGCTGCGCCGCTCGTACGAGGCGGCGCTGGGCGCCACCGAGGCGGCGGCCGGCCTGCTGTGGGCGTGGCGGCCGGTGCCGCCGGAGGTCGCCGAACTGCCCGTCCGGCTGGCCGCGCAGATCACCGGCGGCCCGGAGCCCGCGTACCCCGCGTGGCGGCCGGACACGCCGTCCCGGACGGCGTTCGACACCGCGCTGCGGGCCGCCGCCGACACCGTCGCGGGCCGCTGGGCGCCGCTGGACACCGCCGCCCCGCCGCCGCCGGACCCGTGGCGGCTGCGGGTGCGGCTGCTGTCCCGGGGCTCGGTGCGCTACGGGCTGCGGGTGGCGCTGTGCGTGGCGGTCGCCGAGGCGGCGGTGAACGGGCTGACGCTGAGCCGCAGTTACTGGGTGCCGATGACGGTGGCGTTCGTCCTCAAGCCGGACCTGGGCTCGGTGTTCCAGCGGGCGGTCAGCCGGGCGCTCGGGACGGTGCTGGGGATCGCGGTCACGGCGGCGCTGCTGGCGGTGACCACCGACTCCTGGGCGCTGAGCCTGGCGGTGTCGCTGTGCGTGGCGCTGCTGCCGTACTCGACGGCCGTGCACTACGGGGTGAACACCATCGTGATGACGCCGGTGGCGCTGCTGCTGGTGCAGCTCGGCGGGGAGAGCGGGGCCGCCGAGTTCTGGCCCCGGGTGCTGGACACCGCGCTGGGCAGCGGCATCGTGCTGCTCTTCGGCTACCTGCTGTGGCCCGAGCGGCCGCCGCACCGGATCGAGCCGGGCATCGTCACCGCCGCGGCCGCCGTCCGGGCGTACCTGGCGGCGGTGGCCCGAGTCGAGCCGGTCGCCGAGGTGTGGCTGCGCCGCACCGCGTACCGGGCGCTGGCCGACGCCCGGCAGCAGGTCAACCTGGGGCTGGCCGAGCCCCCGCCGGCCGGGCGGCTCGCCGAGCAGTGGGTGCCCGCCACGGCGGCGCTGGAACGCCTGTCGGGGGCGGTCGCCGCGTACGCCGCGCAGTTGCGCTACGGCGGGCGGGAGCCCGAGCCGGAGGTGATCGAGCGGGTGCTGCGCTCGCTGGACCGGCTCACCGACGCCGCCCGCGCCCACCGCCCGCCGGCCGGCCTCGCCGCCCGGCCGACCGGCCCGCACGACCCGGAGCGCAGCGCGCTGGCCCGGGCCGCGGACGAGCTGGACGTGCTGCTGGGCTGAGCGGCCGCCCTCCGGCTCAGACCTGCTCGGCCAGCTCCAGCCAGGACAGCTCCAGCTCCTCCTTGTCCTCGCGGACCTTGCGCAGCTGCGCGTCCAGCTCGGCGACCTTGGAGAAGTCGGCGGCGTGCTCGGCGAGTTGCGCGTGCAGCTTGGACTCCTGCTCGTCCAGCTTGGCGATCTGCCGCTCCAGCTTCTGCAGCTCCTTCTTCGCGGCCCGCAGGTCGCCCGCCGACAGCCCGGAGGGCTCCGGGGCGGCCGGCAACCGGGCGGCGGCGCTCGCGGCGGCGGCCTCGGCCATCGCGGTGCGCCGCTCCAGGTACTCGTCGACGCCGCCCGGGAGCATCCGCATCCGGCGGTCGCCGAGCAGCGCGTACGCGGTGTCGGTGGTGCGCTCGATGAAGAACCGGTCGTGGCTGATCACGACCATCGAGCCGGGCCAGCCGTCGAGCACGTCCTCCAGCTGGTTGAGGGTCTCGATGTCGAGGTCGTTGGTGGGCTCGTCGAGGAACAGCACGTTCGGCTCGTCCATCAGCAGCCGCAGCAGCTGCAGCCGGCGCCGCTCGCCGCCGGAGAGGTCGCCGACCGGCGTCCACTGCTTGTCCTTGCCGAAGCCGAACTGCTCGCACAGCTGCCCGGCGCTCATCTCCCGGCCCTTGCCGAGGTCGACCCGGCCGCGGACCTGCTCGACGGCCTGCAGCACCCGGGTGGCCGGGTCCAGCTCGGCGACCTCCTGGGAGAGGTACGCGAGCCGGACGGTCTTGCCGACCTTGATCACGCCGCCGGCCGGCTGCACGTCGCCCTCGGTCGCGTACGCGGCCTGCATCGCCCGCAGCAGCGAGGTCTTGCCGGCGCCGTTGACGCCGAGCAGGCCGATCCGGTCGCCCGGGCCGAGCTGCCAGGTCAGCCGCTCCAGGAGCAGCTTCTCGCCGGCCTTGACGGTCACGTCCTCCAGGTCGAAGACGGTGCGGCCGAGGCGGGCGTTGGCGAACTTCATCAGCTCGGACTTGTCGCGCGGCTCCGGCACGTCCGCGATCAGCGCGTTCGCGGCCTCGATCCGGTAGCGCGGCTTCGAGGTGCGGGCGGGGGCGCCCCGGCGCAGCCAGGCCAGCTCCTTGCGGGCCAGGTTCTGCCGCTTCTGCTCCTCGGTGGCCTCGATCCGGGAGCGCTCGGCGCGGGCGAACACGTAGTCCGAGTAGCCGCCCTCGTACTCGCGGACCTCGCCGCGCTGGACGTCCCACATCCGGGTGCAGACCTGGTCCAGGAACCAGCGGTCGTGGGTGACGCAGACCAGCGCGGAGCGGCGGTTCTGCAGGTGCTTGGCGAGCCAGGCGATGCCCTCGACGTCGAGGTGGTTGGTGGGCTCGTCCAGCACGACCAGGTCGGGCTCGCCGAGCAGCAGCTTGGCGAGCGCGATCCGGCGGCGCTCGCCGCCGGAGAGCGGCCCGATCACGGTGTCCAGGCCGTCGGCGAACCCGGGCAGGTCGAGGCCGCCGAACAGGCCCTGGACGATGTCGCGGATCCGGGCGTCGCCGAGCCACTCGTGGTCGGCCCGGTCCGCGATCACCTCGTGCCGGATGGTGGCCTTCGGGTCCAGCGAGTCGTGCTGGGTCAGCACGGCCAGCTGGAGCCCGCCGGAGTGGGTGATCCGTCCGCTGTCGGGCTCCTCCAGCTTGGCGAGCATCCGGATCAGCGTCGTCTTGCCGTCACCGTTGCGGCCCACCACACCGATCCGGTCGCCCTCGCTGACGCCGAGGCTGACCCCGTCCAGCAGGGCCCTGGTGCCGTACACCTTGGTGACGGACTCGATGGTGGCGAGGTTGACGGCCACGAAGCTGCACTCCTGAGGAAGGGGCTGGGGTCTCCAGCCTAGTGCCGCCCCCGCCCCCGTCCCGTCCCTACCGGGCCTGGTCCAGCGACGCCCGCTGCTCGGCGGTCAGTTCCAGGTCCAGCGCGGCCAGGCTCTCGTCCAGCTGCGCCACCGAGGACGCGCCGACCAGCGGGATCGCCGGCAGTTCGCCGCCGAGCAGCCAGGCCAGCACGACCTGGTTGCGGGTGGCGCCGGTCTGCCGGGCCACCGCGTCGAGCGCGGCGAGCCGGGTGGGGGTGCCGGCATGGTCGAAGGACGGGCCGAGCGGCTTGTCGGAGCGGACGTAGCCGCCGCCGAGCAGCGGGGAGTAGGCGACCAGGGTGAGCTCGGGGCTCTCCTTGAGGTAGGTGATCAGGTCGCCCTGGACGGCGGCCTGGTCGCCGTCCGCGCAGGTCAGGCCGGGCAGGTCGCCGCGGCGGCGCAGGTAGGTGTGGCCGTACTGGAGCACCTCGTAGCCGGGCAGGCCGGCCCGCGCGGCGAGGTTGCGGGCCCGCTCGACCCGCCAGGACCAGTGGTTGGAGACGCCGAGCAGCCCGACCGTCCCCTCCTCGACCAGTGCGCCGAACGCCCGCACGGTCTCCTCCAGCGGCACCGTCCGGTCCTCGACGTGCGCGTACAGCAGGTCGAGCTTCTCCACGCCCAGCCGCTTGCGGCTGGCCTCCGAGGAGGCCCGGACCACCTCGGCGGACAGGCCCTCGCCGTTCTCGATGAACCCGGTGCCGGGCGCCTTCGGCCGGGCCCCGAGCTTGGTCGCGATCACCACCTCGTCGGTGATCCCCCGGCTGGCCCGCCACCGCCCGAGCAGCTCCTCGCTGGCGCCGCCCTGGCTGTCGTCCTGCCAGTACGCGTAGTTGTTGGAGGTGTCGATGAAGGTGCCGCCCGCCTCGACGTACCGGTCCAGCACGGCGAAGGAGGTGGCCTCGTCGGTGAGCGTGCCGAACAGCATCGCCCCGAGGCTCAGCACGCTGACCTCGCGACGGGTGCGCGGATCGGTTCCGATGGTGCGCTTGCGCATCCGGGTGTCCCCTCGTCATCGCGGTCCGCCCGGTGCGGGCCGCGGTGACGAGTCTGGAACCCGGAGCGCGCTCCAGGTCAAGCAGAGGTGTGGACCACCTGGGCACCCGGGACCGGGCCGTGGGTGGCGTGGGCGGTCCGGCAGGTGCCGGAGGCGCGCAGGGCGGCGGCGACGTGGGCGGCGGAGTCGGCGTCCTTGGCGAGGAAGGCGCAGGTCGGGCCGGAGCCGGAGACCAGGGCGGCCAGGGCGCCGGCCTCGGTGCCGGCGTGCAGGGTGTCGGCGAGGGCGGGGCGCAGCGAGACGGCGGCGGCCTGCAGGTCGTTGCCGAGGGCGGCGGCCAGCGCGACGGGGTCGCCGTCGGCGAGGGCGGCGAGCAGCGCGGGGTCGGGGTCGGGGGTGGGGACGTCGGCGGTCGAGGAGCCGAGGCCGGACTCCTCGCGCAGCCGGTCGCACTCGCGGAAGACGGCCGGGGTGGAGAGTCCGCCGTCGGCGACCGCGAACACCCAGTGGAACGTCCCGGAGACCGGCAGCGGCTCCAGCAGCTCGCCCCGGCCACGGCCCAGCGCGACGCCGCCGAGCAGCGCGAACGGGACGTCGGAGCCGAGTTCGGCGGCCAGTTCCAGCAGGGTCTCCAGCGGGGTGTGCAGGCCCCACAGCGCGTCGCAGGCGAGCAGCGCGGCGGCGCCGTCCGCGCTGCCGCCGGCCATGCCGCCGGCGACCGGGATGGCCTTGTCGATGTGCAGGTGCACGCCGGGTTCGGCGAGGCCGTGGCGGGCGGCGAGCAGCCGGGCGGCGCGGGCGGCCAGGTTGCCGTCGTCGAGCGGGACGGCGGCGGCGTCGGGGCCGTCGCAGCTGAGCGTGACGCCCTCGCCGGGGGTGGCGGTGACCTGGTCGCCGAGGGCGACGGCGAAGAAGACGTTCGCCAGGTCGTGGTAGCCGTCGGGGCGGACCCCGCCGACGCCGAGCTGCACGTTGACCTTGGCGGGGACCCGGACCGTGACCATGTTCAGTGTTCCTCCGCTGCCTTCGGCTTGTGCTCGGCGATCGCGGCGAACTGCTCGACGGTGAGCATCTCGCCGCGCAGCGTGTGGTCGATCCCGGCGCCGCGCAGCGCCTCCTCGGCGGCGGCGGGCGAGCCGGCCCAGCCGGCCAGGGCGGCCCGCAGGGTCTTGCGGCGCTGGGCGAACGCGGCGTCGACGACGGCGAACACCTCGCGGCGGGTGGCGGTGGTGGCCGGCGGGTCGCGGCGGACCAGCGAGACCAGGCCGGAGTCGACGTTCGGCGCGGGCCAGAACACGTTCCGCCCGATCGCCCCGGCGCGCTTCACGTCCGCGTACCAGTTGGCCTTCACCGAGGGCACGCCGTACACCTTGCTGCCGGGCTTGGCGGCGAGCCGGTCGGCGACCTCGCTCTGCACCATCACCAGGGTGCGCTCGATGCTGGGGAAGTGCTCCAGCATGTGCAGCAGCACCGGCACCGCGACGTTGTACGGCAGGTTCGCCACCAGCGCGGTCGGCGCGGGGCCGGGCAGCTCGGTGACCTCCATCGCGTCGCTGAGCACCAGGTCGAAGGCGTCGGCCTTCGCGGGCATCCGCCCCTGCACGGTGTCCGGCAGGTGCCGCGCCAGCACCGGGTCGATCTCCACCGCCGTGACGTGCCGCGCCACCTCCAGCAGCGCCAGCGTCAACGACCCGAGCCCCGGCCCGACCTCGACGACCGCGTCCTCACCGGTCACCTCCGCCGCCCGGACGATCCGCCGCACGGTGTTCCCGTCGATGACGAAGTTCTGCCCGCGCTGCTTGGTCGGCTTCACGCCGAACGCCTCGGCCAGCGCGCGGATGTCGGCGGCGCCCAGCAGGTGGCCGTCGGAGGTGGGTTCGGTGGTGCTCACCCGCCAAGGATACGGGTCAGAGCTCGACCAGCCGCTTGAGATCGATCTCGACGGGGAACGGCAGGTCGGTGCGGAGCAGCCCCTCGTGTACCGCGTACGGGAGATAGACGGCCTGCGCTTCGTCGAGCCGGAACTCGTGCACGAGGGGGAGGTCGTTCTCTCCGCGTTCGACACGCCAGTAGGACGGAACCCCCGTCTCGGCGTAGAGACCGGGCTTGGTGAAGCGGTCGGCCGCCCGCGACCCGGGGGAGACGACCTCCACGTTCAGGGCCACCGAATCGATGGGGGTGCACTCCAGCTCGAACACGTTCAGACCGGTCTTGTCGAACACCACCACGTCGGGCAGCAGCACGTTGCGCTCGTTGAGCAGGACGCAGCGTTCGACGTTCACCGCGTAGGGCGCGGTCCTCGCCGCACGCAGTTCCGCAAAGAGCTGGTCCCGCACCTGGTCGTGCCACAGCAGAGTCTGTCCTCGGACCACGATCGCTCCGTCCACCAGTTCCCACTTGAACGGCAGATCGAGCTCATTGACCTGGTCGAACGTCCAGCCGCTGGCCGGCGGGCGCACCCAGTCGATCGGTTCGGCGGTCATCTCAGCCTCCTCGCTGCCTCCATGCTAACGAGGGGGCCCGTCGCCGGGGTGCGGTCGGTAGCCGAAGGCGCGGGCGGTGTTGGCGGCGATCGCGGTGGCGAGTTCGTCCTCGCCGAGCGCCAGGTGGTCGGCCATCGCGCGCAGGGTGACCGGGATCAGGTACGGGGCGTTGGGGCGGCCGCGGTAGGGGTGGGGGGTGAGGAAGGGGGCGTCGGTCTCGATCAGGACGCGGTCGAGGGGGGTGGCGGTGAGGGCTTCGCGCAGGGGGTGGTTGGCCTTGTAGGTGACGGGGCCGGCGAAGGAGAGGTACCAGCCGTGCTCGGCGCAGGTGCGGGCCATCGCGGCGTCGCCGGAGTAGCAGTGGAAGACGGTGCGCTCGGGGGCGCCCTCGTCGAGGAGGAGGGCGATGACGTCGTCGTGGGCGTCGCGGTCGTGGATGACCAGGGCCTTGCCGTGGCGCTTGGCGATCTCGATGTGCCGGCGGAAGGACTCCTTCTGCAGGTCGACGCCCTCGGGGCCGGTGCGGAAGTAGTCGAGGCCGGTCTCCCCGACGGCGAGGACGTGCGGGAGGGCGGCCAGGCGGTCGATCTCGGCGAGGGCCTCGTCGAGGGCGTCCTGCCCGCCGGCCGCGCGCCGCTGCCCGGACCAGCCGTCGGGGTCGCCGAGGAAGATCCGGGGGGCCTCGTTGGGGTGCAGGGCGACGGCGGCGTGCACCTGCTCGAACTGCGCGGCGAGGTCGGCGGCCCACCGCGAGCCGGGGACGTCGCAGCCGACCTGGACGACGGTGGTGACGCCGACCGAGGCGGCCCGGGCCAGGCCCTCGGCGGGGGTGCCGGCCTGCATGTCGAGGTGGGTGTGCGAGTCGGCGACCGGGACGGCCAGCGGTTCGGGCAGCGGCGGCGGGGTGCGGTCCTGCTCCTTCTTGCCGGCCATCAGAGCGCGGCCTTCTCGTCGAGGCGGGGGAAGAGGATCTCGCCCTTGGTGACGGTCACCCCGGCGGGCAGCCGGCCCCAGTCGGCGACGGTGGCGATCCGCTGCCCGTCGAGCGCGCCCAGCGCGGCCTCGGCGCCGAGCGACGCCCAGAGCTTGGCGGCGGAGTCCGGCATCAGCGGGTTGAGCAGGACGGCGGTGGCCCGCAGCGCCTCGGCGGCGGTGTACAGGACGGTGGCGAGCCGGTCCTGTCCGTCGGGGGACTTGGCGACCTTCCAGGGCTCCTGCTCGGTGAGGTAGCCGTTGACCAGCTTGACGAACTCGAAGACGGCCGCGATGCCGCCCGCGAAGTCGAGCTCCTCGCCGATCCTCCGGTCGGCCTCGGCGGCGGCCTTCACCAGCGCGTCGGCGACGGCCCGTTCGGCGGGGCCGGACGCGGTGGCGGCGGGCAGCGCGCCGTCGAAGTACTTGCCGACCATCGCGGCGACCCGGGAGGCCAGGTTGCCGAAGTCGTTGGCGAGTTCGGAGGTGTAGCGGGCGGTGAAGTCCTCCCAGGAGAAGGACCCGTCGGTGCCGAACGGGATGGCCCGCAGGAAGTAGTAGCGGTACGCGTCGACGCCGAAGTGCGAGGTCAGGTCGGTGGGCGCGATGCCGGTGAGGTTGGACTTGCTCATCTTCTCGCCGCCGACCATCAGCCAGCCGTTGGCGACGACCCGGCGCGGCAGCGGCAGCCCGGCGGCCATCAGCATGGCGGGCCAGATGACGGCGTGGAAGCGCAGGATGTCCTTGCCGACCAGGTGCACGGAGGCGGGCCACAACCGGGCGAAGCGCTCGGGGTCGCTGCCGTAGCCGGCGGCGGTGATGTAGTTCTGCAGGGCGTCGACCCACACGTACAGGACGTGCTTGTCGTCCCAGGGCAGCGGGACGCCCCAGTCGAAGGTGGAGCGGGAGATCGACAGGTCCTTGAGGTCCTGCTCGACGAAGCGCAGCACCTCGTTGCGGGCGGAGGCGGGCTGGATGAAGTCCGGGTTGGCGGCGTAGAACTCCAGCAGCTTCGGGCCGTACGCGGAGAGCCGGAAGAAGTAGTTCTCCTCCTCCAGCCACTCGACCGGGCGCTTGTGGACGGGGCAGAGCCTCTCGTCGTCCGTCGCGCCGGGCAGCAGTTCGCCGGGGAGCTTGTACTCCTCGCAGCCGACGCAGTACGGGCCGGTGTAACTGCCCTGGTAGATCTCGCCCTTGTCGTACAGGTCCTGGACGAACTCCTGCACGCGGTCGGTGTGCCGGGCCTGGGTGGTGCGGATGAAGTCGTCGTTGGCGATCCGCAGGTGCTCCCAGAGCGGCTTCCAGGCCTCCTCGACCAGCTTGTCGCACCACTCCTGCGGGGTGACGCCGTTGGCCTCGGCGGTGCGCAGGATCTTCTGGCCGTGCTCGTCGGTGCCGGTGAGGTACCAGACGTCCTCGCCGCGCTGACGGTGCCACCGGGTCAGCACGTCGCCCGCGACCGTCGTGTACGCGTGGCCCAGGTGCGGCCGGTCGTTCACGTAGTAGATCGGGGTGGTGACGTAGTACGCGTCGCTGCTGGTGTGCTCTTCCAAGGCCGCCATACCCGGAAATCCTAGTGGCCCGGCGCCACCGCCCCGGACCGCCCCGGTGGGGCGGTCCGGCGGGTGGGCGGTCGGCCGGCGCGGTCAGCCGGTGCGGCGCAGCCAGGCGCGCCAGCGGCGCCTGGCCCGCAGCCGGGCGGGCACCGGCGGGCCTTCGGGCTCGGCCGTGGGGGGCCAGCCGGGGGCCATCACGGCGGCCATGTCGGCGACCCGGCCGGCCCGCATGATCCGGACCCGTTCGCCGCCGCAGCCGGGGCAGGCCAGTTCGCGCAGCGGCGAGGGGACCCGGACCCCGTTCGCCGTGTACTCGACCACGGTGTGGCCGTCCTTGGCCGTGTGGTGCTCGATGTCGTACGCCTGCTCCCAGCCGTAGCCGCAGTTGAGGCAGGCGAAGGAGTAGGCCTCGTGGACCGTCTGCACGGGCGCGGGACGGCTGGTCGTGCCGAGTCCGCTGGGTGCTCCGCCGTTCCGGGGGCCGTCGATCGTGTCGCTCATGCGCGCCACCTCGCTTCGCTCGGAGCCCGTCGCCCGGTCCTGGCGGCCGGGTGCGGGGTGTTGCATCCCAGGGAATGCCCGGGAGGCTCGGTCCGATGCCCGGCTTGCCAAGTCTTGGCCCCGAATTGGCCCACCGCTGGGGTGCTCATTCCAACGTACGCGCGATTTCGGCCATTGCCATACAAGCTGACCGGTCAGCCCGTCGGGAGCCCCGTTCCGGGCGCGTGCTTGGCCGCCACCACCGCGTCGAACACGATCGACTTGCGCAGGCCCAGCTCGGCCGCGACCGCCGCGATCGCCTCCTTGCGGCGCTCCCCGGCCTCCTCCCGGGCGGCCACCAGCCGGGCCAGCTCGGCCGGGCCGACCTCCTCGGGCGCGGCGGGCGGGGCACCGGCCACCACCACGGTGATCTCGCCGCGGACGCCGTCGGCGGCCCAGGCGGCGAGCTCGGCCAGCGGGCCGCGCTTGACCTCCTCGTACGTCTTGGTCAGCTCCCGGCAGACCGCGGCGGGGCGGTCGGCGCCGAACGCCACGGCCATCGCGGCGAGCGTCTCGGCGATCCGGTGCGGGGCCTCGAAGAACACCATGGTGCGCGGCTCGGCGGCGACCTGGGCGAGCTGCCGGGCCCGGTCGCCGGCCTTGCGCGGCAGGAAGCCCTCGAAGGCGAAGCGGTCGACCGGCAGCGCGGAGAGCGCCAGCGCGGTCAGCACCGCGGACGGGCCGGGCACCGCGGTGACCTTGATCCCGGCCGTGACGGCCGCGTCCACCAGCCGGTAGCCGGGGTCGGAGACCGAGGGCATGCCGGCGTCGGTGACCAGCAGCACCCGGGAGCCGTCCTGCAGCGCGGCCACCAGCTCGGGCGTGCGGGCCACCTCGTTGCCCTCGAAGTACGACACCACCCGGCCGGCCGGGACCACGCCGAGCGCCTGGGTCAGCCGGCGCAGCCGCCGGGTGTCCTCGGCCGCGATGACGTCGGCCCCGGCGAGTTCGGCGCGCAGTCGGGGCGGCGCGTCCTCGACGTCGCCGATGGGGGTACCTGCCAGTACGAGAACACCAGTCACGGGCACCATCCTCCCCTACCGAGGGGCCCCTCGTGGCTGGTGGAAGGGGGGCGGGTCGCAAGCGAGGGCCGGGGACCCCTTGTGACTTCCGTCATTGCCCCTACGATGTGGCCCGTGAACGGCGACATGGAGAGTGGTATGGACCACCCCGAGCGGGGCGGCGTGACCGTGCTTGAACCGGCCGACCCGGCCGCCGTTCCGGCGCCGCGCGCGGAGCCCGAACCGGCCTCCCGGTGGGCCCGGGCGCTGTCCGGCGCGGGCTACCGGGCGCTGCGGCGCACGCCCCTGGACGAGCAGCTGGTGCCGCCGATGCCGGACGGCCCGGGCGTCACGCCCGCGACCGTCCCGCCGTCGCCGCTGCTGGTGCGGCTGGGCGTCCGGCTGCCCGACCCGGTGTGGTCCTGGCTGTGCCGGTGGGCCGGCTGGCTCGGGCCGCTCGCGGTGGCGCTCTTCGCCGGCGTGCTGCGCTTCGCGAACCTGGGCAGTCCGCACGCGCTGATCTTCGACGAGACGTACTACGCCAAGGACGCGTACGCGCTCTGGCAGCGGGGCTACGAGGCGAACTGGCCCAGCGAGGCCAACAGCCTGATCACCGCGCCCGACCCGGTGGTGTCGCCGAGCGACACCGCGGCGTTCGTGGTCCACCCGCCGGTCGGCAAGTGGATCATCGGCCTGGGCGAGCAGCTCTTCGGGATGACCCCGTTCGGCTGGCGCTTCATGGTGGCCGTGCTCGGCACCCTCTCGGTGCTGATGCTGGCCCGGATCGCCCGCCGGATGTTCCGCTCCACCCTGCTGGGCTGCGTGGCCGGCCTGCTGCTCTCGGTCGACGGCCTGCACTTCGTGCTCAGCCGCAGCGCGATCCTCGACCTGGTGGTGATGTTCTGGTTCCTGGCCGCGTTCGGGCTGCTGCTGGTCGACCGGGACAAGAGCCGCGCCAAGCTCGCCGAGCGGCTGGAGCAGGGCCTGGGCGCCGACTGGTGGCACCTCGGCTGGCGCCCGTACCGGCTGGCCTCGGCGGTCTGCCTGGGCCTGATGACCGGCACCAAGTGGAGCGGCGCCCCGGCGGTCCTCGCCCTGGTGCTGCTGGCCGGCTTCTGGGACTCCTCGGCCCGCCGGCTGGCCGGCGGCCGGGTCGGCCTGCGCGACCTGTGGGACTTCACCTGGTCCGCGGTGTCGGTCGGCCTGACCGCCGCCGTCACCTACCTGCTGACCTGGACCGGCTGGATCCTCTCCTCCGCCGAGGCCGGCAAGGGCGGCTACCTGCGCGACTGGGCCAGGCTGAACCCCAGCGACACCTGGGGCTGGATGCCGGACTGGGCCCGCAGCCTGTGGCACTACCACCACGAGATCTGGCACTTCAACGTCAACCTGCACGACCCGCACACCTACCAGTCCAACCCGTGGAGCTGGCTGCTGGTCGGCCGCCCGGTCTCGTTCTTCTACGAGTCGCCGAAGAACGGCCAGGCCGGCTGCACCACCGCCGAGTGCGCCCGCGAGGTGCTCGCGATCGGCACCCCGTTCCTGTGGTGGGCGGGCGTCGCCGGGCTGCTCTACTGCCTGTACCGCTGGCTGATGCGCCGCGACTGGCGGGCCGGGGCGATCCTGTGCGCGCTGGCCGCCGGCTACCTGCCCTGGTTCAACTACCAGGCCCGGACGATCTTCCTGTTCTACGCGGTGTGCTTCGTCCCGTTCCTGGTGCTCGCGGTGACCATGATGATCGGCGGCATGCTCGGCCGCTCCGACGCCTCGCCCGACCGCAGGCTGGCCGGGGGCACCGGCGCCGGACTGCTGGTCGTCGCGATCATGTGGAACTTCCTGTACTTCTACCCGATCTTCACCGGCCAGACGATCCCGATGGACGACTGGCGGGCCCGGATGTGGCTCGACACCTGGATCTGACCCGGCTCCGCCCGCCGATCGCCCGGGGCGGCCGCCACACCCGCTCGCGTGTACCGGAACTGTCACAAACCGCCCGGGTGTCGTGAGTGCACGGATGATGTCTGTCTATGGTGTCGTGGCCGTCGGACTCGGTCGGCCACCACACACCATGGGGGACTACACGTGAACAAGGGCGCGAAGATCGGCGTCTCCGTCGTTGCCGCCGCCGTGCTCGTCGGCGGCGGGTACGGGGCCTACGCCCTGGTCTCCGGCGGCGGCTCCGGCGGGGACGGGGCGAAGAAGCCGCGCACCGTGGTCGCCGAGCCCCCCAGCCAGGAGCTCGCCGCGTCCGGGGCCAGGGCGTTCCTGGACGCCTGGGCCAAGGGCGACCTGTTCGCGGCCGCCAAGCTCACCGACGACCCGGACAAGGCGCAGGCCGCCCTGCAGGCCTTCCAGGACAAGGTGAAGCCCAGCGCCGTCCACCTCACCGTCGGCGGCCCCACCACGGCCCCCAGCCCCACCGCCGCCAAGTCCGCGAGCGCGCCCGCCTCCGGCGCGGCCTCCGCCGCCGCGAGCGCCCCGGCGGCCCCGACCGGCGTGCTGGAGGGCTTCAAGGCCTCGGTGGAGTTCGCCGAGACCGGCGCCCCGTGGAACTACGACGGCGTCCTCGGCGTGGTCAAGATGAGCGACGGCACCGCCGCCGTGCACTGGGCCCCCAGCGTCATCCACCCCAAGCTGGACGCGAACGAGACCATCACGGTCAAGCCGCTGTACGCCGCCCCCTCCACCGTCACCGACCGCAAGGGCAGGCCGCTGGCCGGCTACCCCTCGCTCACCGGCCTGCTCAACCAGCTGCGCTCCGCGACCCCGCAGGGCGGCGACCCGGCGGACGCCGGCAGCGGCGTGGTCATCACCTCGGCGGGAGCGGCCGGCACCGGCGCCTCACCCAGCCCGAGCGGCTCCCCGGCGGCCGGCGGCGGCGCCAAGACCGCCGACGAGAAGCTGTTCACCATCAAGGAGCCCAAGGCCGTCCCCAACCTGAAGCTCACCCTGGACGCCGACCTGCAGGCCGCCGCCGAGCAGGCCGTCGGCGCGCAGGGCGGCAAGCCCGCCTCGCTGGTGGCCGTCGAGCCCAGCAGCGGCGGCATCCTGGCCTACGCGTTCTCCCCGTCGAACGGCCAGAACCGCGCCTTCTCCGGCGCGACCGCGCCCGGCTCGACGATGAAGGTGGTCACCGCCGCGGCGCTGCTCGAAGCGGGCGTCACGCCCAGCACCCCGATGCCCTGCCCCGAGACCACCATGGTGACCGGCAAGTCCATCTCCAACGACGAGCCCGGCGCGCACCCGGACTACACGCTGACCGACGCGTTCGTGAACTCCTGCAACACCTCCTTCATCGAGAAGGGCAAGGACGTCCTCAAGCCGAACAGCCTCCCGTCGGTCGCCAAGGACGTCTTCGGCCTCGGCCTGGTCTGGCAGACCGGCCTGTCCAACTTCGACACCGACATCCCGGTCGAGGGCAACATGGCGGGCGCGGCCAGCGAGTTCATCGGCCAGGGCCGGGTCCGCGCCAACCCGCTGGGCATGGCCTCGGTGGCCGCGACCGTCCAGTCCGGGGTGTTCCGCCAGCCGATCCTGGTGCCCGGCATGGAGCAGAAGAAGGCCGCCCGCGTCCTCTCCCCCCAGGTCGCCGACAGCCTCCGGTCGCTGATGGTCCAGACCGTCCGGTCCGGCACCGCCGCCGTGGTGAAGCCCGCCCTGCCGGCCGGCTCCGGCGCGAAGACCGGCACCGCCGAGGTCGACTCCAGCCCCGACGCGAACTCCTGGTTCACCGCCTACTCCGGCAACCTCGCCGTCGCCGCCGAGGTCCAGGGCGGCGGCCACGGCTCCGCGGCCGCCGGCCCGGCGGTCTCCAAGGTCCTGCACGTCGGCAACAAGTAGCCGGCGGCCGCTCCGGCGCCCGGGGGCCCTCAGGGCTTCCGGGCCAGCCGGGAGTGCTTGGCGCTGTAGCCGAAGTAGAGCACGGCCGCGCAGGCCAGCACGACCGCGAAGGCGACGAAGGTGTCGGTGTGCAGCCTGGTGATCAGGTAGACGCAGAAGGCGGCGCTGAGCACCGGGGTCACGGGGTAGAACGGGACCTTGAAGCCGCGCGGGAGGTCGGGGCGGGTGCGGCGCAGCACGACGATCCCCACCGAGACCGCGGTGAAGGCGACCAGGGTGCCCATCGAGGTCATGTCGGCGAGCAGTTTCAGCGGGAAGACCGCGGCGAGGACGGCCACCGCGGTGCCGACCACCAGGGTGTTCCAGACCGGGGTGCCGGTGCGGGCGGAGACCCGGGTGAAGGGCGGCGGGAGGAGTCCGTCGCGGCCCATCGCGTAGAGGATCCGGGTCTGGCCGTAGATCACCACCAGGGTGATCGAGAAGATCGAGACGATCGCGCCGGCCGCGAAGACCAGCGCGGGCCAGGTCTGGCCGGTGACGTTCTGCAGGATCTGGGCGAGGCCGGCCTCCTGGCCGTCGAACCGCTGCCAGGGCTGGGCGCCGATCGCGGTGACGGCGACGGCGATGTACAGCACGGTGACGACGACCAGCGAGATCAGGATGGCCAGCGGCAGGGTGCGGCGCGGCTCGCGGACCTCCTCGCCGGCGGTGGAGACCGCGTCCAGGCCGATGAACGAGAAGAAGATGGTGGAGGCGGCGGTCTGCACGCCGTCCCAGCCGTTGGGCGCGAACGGGGTGAAGTTGCCGGCGGTGAAGCCGGTCAGGCCGACGGCGACGAAGAGCAGCAGGATCGCCAGCTTGATCGCCACCATGGCGGCGTTGACCTTCGCGGACTCGCCGACGCCGCGGATCAGCAGGACGGTGACCAGCACCACCAGCACCACCGCGGGCAGGTTGAAGACGCCGCCGTCGCCGGGCGGCGCGGTGAGCGCGGCGGGCAGGTGGACGCCGAAGGCCAGGTCGGAGAACTGGTCGAGGTACTGGCCCCAGGTGACGGCGATCGCGGAGGCGGAGACGCCGTACTCCATCAGCAGGCAGACGCCGACCCCGAAGGCGACGAGCTCGCCCATGGTGGCGTACGCGTACGAGTAGGAGGACCCGGCGACCGGGATCGCGGAGGCGAGTTCGGCGTAGCAGAGCGCGGTGAGCCCGGCGGTGACCGCGGCGATCACGAAGGAGAGCACGACCGCGGGGCCGGCCTCGGGGACGGAGGTGGTGAGGACGAAGAAGATGCCGGTGCCGACGGTGGCGCCGATGCCGATCGCGGAGAGCTGCCAGAGTCCGATGGAGCGGCGCAGGTGTCCCGCTCCGGTGCCTCCTGCCTCGGCGATCAGGGTGTCCACGGGCTTGCGCCGCAGCAGGGGGGTGGTGCTCATCGGTGTCCTTCTGGTGGGGAATCAGACCGGGACAGTAGCAAATCGCCGCATTCCTTCCGCTTGCGACCGGTCTCCGGCCGGGCCCGGTCACCTGTCGAGCACGGCCTGCAGGACGGACTTCGCGATCGGCGCGGCGAGTCCGCCGCCGGTGACGTCGGTGGCCTGGCTGTCGGCGATGACGACCGCGACGGCGACGGGCGGGACGGCGGCCGAGCCGGCCGGGCGGGCCCAGGCGATGAACCAGGCGTACGGGGTGCCGGAGTTGTCGACGCCGTGCTGGGCGGTGCCGGTCTTGCCGCCGACCTCGGCGCCGGGGATCCGGGCGTTGCGGCCGGTGCCGTTCTCGACCACGTCGACCATCAGCTGCCGCAGCTGCCGGGCGACCCCGGCGCCGAAGGCCTGGCGGTAGAGGGCGGGGTGCATCAGCTGGACCTGGCTGCCGTCGGCCTTGGTGAGCCTGTCGACGAGCTGCGGGTGCATCACCTGGCCGTCGTTGGCGGCCCCGGCGGCGACCATGGCCATCACCAGCGGGGTGGCGGCGGTGTCGTACTGGCCGATCGAGGAGAGCGCCAGCTGGGACTCGTTCATGTCGGTGTCGAAGTTGGAGCGGGCGGCCCGGACGGGGGTGTCGAGCCTGGCGTCGTTGAAGCCGAAGTTCCCGGCCATCGCGGTCATCCGGTCGAGGCCGGTCCGCACGCCGAGGTAGCCCATGACGCTGTTGCAGGAGAGCGTCATCGCCTCGTCGAGCGAGAGCCCGGCCCGGTCGCAGGCGGTGGTGTCGTTGGTGAGCGGGGTGGTGGTGCCGGGCATGACGTAGGGGTGGGGGGCGTCGGTGGGGGCGTCGATGTCGGTGACCACGCCGTTGGCCAGTGCGGCGGCGGCGGTGACCACCTTGAAGGTGGAGCCGGGCGGGTAGATCTGCCGCAGTGCCCGGTTGAGCATCGGCTGGTCGGGGTCGTCCTGCAGCTTCTTCCAGGCCTCCTGGTCGGCGCCCGAGGTGCCGGCGAAGCTGCCGGGGTCGTAGCTGGGGGTGGAGGCGAGGGCCAGGATCCGGCCGGTGGCGGGTTCGATCGCGGCGACGGCGCCCTTCTGGCCGCCGAGGCCCTGCAGGGCGGCGCGCTGGGCGGCCGGGTCGATGGTGGTGACGACGTCGCCGCCGGGCTGCCGCTGCCGGGTGACGGCGTCCCAGACGGCCCAGCCGGCCAGCCGGGGGTCGGTGCCGGAGAGCAGGTCGTCGTGGACGCCCTCCAGTTGGGTGTTGCCGTAGGTCTGGGACGAGTAGCCGGTGACCGCGGCGTACAGCGCGCCGTCGGTGTAGGTGCGCTTGTAGGCGTACCGGCCGCCGGTCGCCGCGGAGCCGGTGACCGGCTGCCCGCCGACCAGCAGGTTGCCCCGGGGCTCGGCGTAGCGCTGGATGGTGGCGCGCTGGTTGGCGGCGTTGTGGTCGAGCTCCTTCTTCTGGAAGACCTGGACCCGGGTGGCCTGGAGGGCGAGGGCGACGATCAGCAGCATGCAGAAGGTGCCGGCCCGGCGGCCGGTGGTGGAGATGCCGGGCAGCCCCTGCGGTCCGCCGTTGGTGCCCTCGGGGCGGGTCGGCCTCACGCGTCCTCCTCGGGGGCGGGCCGCCGGGCGAGGTCGCTCATCCGCACCAGCAGCGCCACGATGATCCAGTTGGTGACCACGGACGAACCGCCCTGGGCGATGAACGGCAGCGTCATGCCGGTCAGCGGGATCAGGTCGAGGACGCCGCCGGCCACCACGAACACCTGGATGGCGACCAGCGCGGCCAGGCCGACGGCGAGCAGCCGCCCGAACGGGTCGCGCAGCGCGATGCCGGTCCGGAAGCCGCGGGAGACCAGCAGGGCGTACAGCAGGAGGACCGCGAACAGGCCGGTCAGGCCGAGTTCCTCGCCGACGGTGGCCAGGATGAAGTCGGACTTGGTGGCGAAGCCGATCAGCGCGGAGTGGCCCAGGCCCAGGCCGGTGCCGAGCTGGCCGCCCCAGGCGAAGGCGAACAGCGACTGGGCGATCTGGTTGGCGCCCTGCCCGGCCTCGATCGAGGCGAGCGGGTGCAGCCACTCGGTGACCCGGCCGTGCACGTGCGGGGAGAGCCAGCCGACGCCGACGGCGGCCAGCGCGGACAGCAGCAGGCCGATCACGATCCAGCCGGTGCGGGCGGTGGCGACGTACAGCATCACCACGAACAGGCCGAAGAACAGCAGCGAGGTGCCGAGGTCGGTCTCCAGCACCAGGACGCCGACGAACGCGGCCCAGATCAGCAGCACCGGGCCGAGCACCCGGCCGAGCGGCAGCCGGAACCAGAGCACCTTGCGGCCGGTCAGCGCCAGCGCGTCGCGGTGCGCGGCCAGGTAGGCGGCGAAGAAGACCGCCAGCAGGATCTTGGCGAACTCGCCGGGCTGGAAGGACAGCGGTCCCAGCGTGATCCAGATCCGCGAGCCGTACACCGGCGGGAAGAACACCGGCAGCACCAGCAGGACGAGGGCGACGAACGCGCCGACGTACGCGTAGCGCTGGAGGCGGCGGTGGTCGCGGAGCAGGAGCAGCACGGCGATGAACAGGCCGACGCCGAGGGTGGACCAGAGCAGCTGGGTGGGGGCGGCGGCGCTGCCGGGGTTGCGGTCGAGCCGGTAGATGACGACCAGGCCGATGCCGTTGAGCAGTACGGCGATCGGCAGCAGCAGCGGGTCGGCCCACCTGGCGCGCCAGCGCACCGCGGCGTGCGCGAACAGGGCGAGCACGCCGAGCGCGGCGCCGTACTGGAGGGCGTCCGGCGGGGCGGCGCCGTCGATGTTGACGCCGACCTCGACGTAGCCGAACACCGCGAGGCCCACCGCGGCCAGTACCAGCACCAGTTCGGTCCAGCGCCCGGTCCCGGCCGGGCGCGCGCGGGGCGCCCGGGCCGCCCGGGTCGCGGAGTCAGTCGCCACCACCAGCCGTCCTCGGCAGCTCGAAGGGGCACGGACGGCGGGGTGCCGGGCGGCGCGCGCCCGGCACCCCGCCGGCGGGGGTCGTGAGGTGGCGTCAGAGCGTGGACGCGGGGTAGGCCGCCTTGGCGATCTCCCGCAGGTGCTCCTCCTCGTCGTGGCTGAGCGAGGTCTGGATCAGCTCGCCGCCGAACCGGGCGACCGCCGGGATCACCTTGTCCTGGGTCGCCGAGCGGACCAGCGCGAACACCGCGGCCTTGCCGGGGTCGAGCTTCTCGCCGACCTGGCGCATGAAGTTGTCGTCGACGCCGGTGTCGGTGGAGGCGCCGACCGCCGCGCCGGTCGCGCCGCCGACCGCCGCACCGAGGAACGGCATGAAGAACAGCAGGCCGATCACCCCGCCCCAGAGCGCGCCGGAGGCCGCGCCCACGCCGGTGTTGGACACCGCCTGGTGCAGCTTGATCCTGCCGTCCTCGCGGCGCTCGACCACGACGACGTCCTCCAGGTCGACCAGCTTCTGCTTCTGCAGGCCGACCAGTTCGTCACGGACCTTCTGCGCGGTGGCGACATCCGGGTAGGCGATCGCGAACAGGTTGCTCACGGCGGGCTTCCTTCCGACAGGCGTGGGGCACGTCTCCCAGCACCCTAGCCAGGATTTGCCGTATTTAATCCCATCCGGTCCGGTGTGTCCGTTTCTCACGGCCCGCCGCGGTTCAGCCGCCCCGGCGGACCGCCGCGCCGACCGCCGCCCAGCCGCAGCCGGCCGCGAGCAGCGCCGCCACCGGCAGCGTCCACCACGGCACGTCCGGCGCGTGCTGCCGTGCGCCCAGCACCAGCGCCCGCACCACTGCGTTCGCCGGCGACCCCGGCACCAGCAGCACCGCCACCACCCCGGCCAGCCCCAGCGGCACCGCGTACGCCCCCACCACCACCGGGCGGTTGCACACCGCGCCCACCGCCGCCCCCGACAGCACGCACACCAGCGTCGCCAGCACGCCCCCCGCGACCGTCGCGCCCGATCCCCCGCTGCCCACCAGCAGCACCGCGGCCAGCCCGAGCGCCCCCAGCCCCAGCCCGGCGAGCGCGGCCGCGAGCAGCGCCGCCAGGTGCACCCGGGGCCAGCCCGCCGCCGCCACCAGGCAGGCCCGCGACTGCGCGGGCTCCGCCCCCACCGCGCCCCGCACCAGCCACCCGGTCACCGGCACCAGCAGCCCCGCCGAGAACGCCGCCGCGGACGTCGCGTCGTCCCCGCTCGACACCCCGAGGCCCATCAGCACGACGTACGCCAGCCCGGGCGCCAGCCAGCGCTGCGAGCGCACCAGCAGCTCCAGGTGGTACCGCGTCAGCACGCGCAGCGTCATCGGGGGGTTCCTTCCGTCGTTCCCGGCCCGACCGAGTGGACGTGCACCGCGGGCGTCGCGTGCAGCAGCCCGCGCAGCAGCGTGTCGGAGTGCGCCGCCGCCACCTCCAGCCGGACGGTGCCGTCGGCGAGGGGGGTGCGCGCGGGGCGGCCGGGGAGGTGCTCGGGGAGCCGCTCGGCGCGGACCACGACCGAGGTGCGGGGGCCGTCCGCGGCGGGGTCGAGCAGCGGGACGCCGTGCAGGGTGCCGTCCTCGACGAGGTGTCCGGCGGTGGTGAGGCCGGCCAGCCGGCCGGGGTCGTGGTCGACGAAGACCACCAGGCCGCCGGTGGCGGCGCGTTCGGTGACGGCGGCGTCGAGTTCGCCGCGGGCGGCCTGGTCGAGTCCGGTCCAGGCCTCGTCCAGCAGCAGCAGGTCGGCTTCGGCGAGCAGGGCCTGGGCGACCGCGACCTTCTGGCAGGTGCCCTTGGAGAGGCGGCCGATCGGGGTGCCGGCGTAGCGGGCGATGCCGAAGCGTTCCAGCCAGTGGTCGGCGCGGCGCAGGCTCTCCGCGGTGGTGAGGCCGCGGACCCGGCCGAGGTGGCGCAGGTAGTCGCGGGCGTCGAACGGCAGCGCGGGCGGGAAGCGTTCGGGCACGTAGGCGCGGCTGCCGGGGGCGTCGACGGTGCCGCGTTCGGCGCGTTCGATGCCGGCCAGCACCTTCAACAGGGTCGACTTGCCACTGCCGTTGGCGCCTTCGACCCGGACGACGCCGCCCGCGTCGAGGCGCAGGTCGACGTCGCGCAGGATCCACGGGCCGCCGCGCCCGTAGCGCTTGCCGACTCCGGCCAGACGCACCGTCACGTTCTCTCCTCGCCCGCCGTGCCCGTCCGTTCAGGGTAGGCGCCGCCCACCACCCGCGTTGGGTGATTCGAACTGACGGTCCCTAGGATCGGCGGGTGATCACCACCACCACACCACGAAGGACGGCCCGCGCGGCCGCCCTGCTCGGGGCCCTGACGATAGTCGCGGGCGCCGTGCTGGGCACCCTCCCCGCGCACGCCGACGAGCCCGGGGCCCCGCCCGCCGCGACCGAGGCGCCCAAGGTCGACCTGGTCCTGGACGGGTCGGGGTCGATGCAGACCGCCGACATCCAGGGCAAGAGCCGGATGGCGGTCGCCCAGCAGTCGATCAACGAGGTCATCGACGCGCTGCCGGACGAGACCGAGTTCGGCATCCGCACCCTGGGCGCGACCTACCCGGGCAAGGACCAGAAGGAGGGCTGCAAGGACACCCAGCAGCTCTACCCGGTCGGGAAGACGAACAAGGTGCAGGCCAAGACGGCCGTCGCCACCGTCCGTCCGACCGGCTGGACCCCGATCGGGATCGCGCTGCGCGCCGCCGCGCAGGACCTGGGCACCGGCCCGACCACCCGCCGGATCGTGCTGATCACCGACGGCGAGGACACCTGCGCCCCGCCGGACCCGTGCGACGTGGCGCGCGAACTGGCCAGCCAGGGCATCCACCTGGTGGTGGACACGCTGGGCCTGGCGCACGACGACAAGACCCGGCAGCAGCTGCTCTGCATCGCCAACGCGACCGGCGGCACCTTCACCGACGTGCGCACCCAGGAGCAGCTGACCAAGCGCGTCAAGCAGCTGGTCACCCGCGCCCAGGACACCCACGCGGTCGCCCCGGCGAAGGTCACCGGCGCCGACAGGTGCGCGGACGCGCCGGTCCTGACGCCCGGTGTGTACACCGACCGGGAGAAGTTCTCCGAGCACCGGGTCTACCGGGTGCCGGTGAAGGCGGGCGAGGAGCTGCGCGCCTCGGTCAGCGTCACCCCGGACCGGGCGGTCGCCCGGGACTACGGCGTGCTGCTGCGGGCCACCGACAGCGGCGGCCAGGAGCTGGTGCGCGGCAGCGACGCCGGTTCGGGCCGGACCGACGTGGCCTCCACCGGCCTGCGCTGGTCGGCGGCCGAGGAGGACGGGGACGACTCCGCGTCGGCCTCCCCGTCGACCGGTTCGCAGGGCGCGAAGGGCACGTCGTCCGACGGGCAGGCGGGCATCCGGACGGTCTGCCTGATCGTCAGCAACTCGTTCGCCGCGCAGGCGGGCGTGCAGGCCGATCCGGGCCTGCCGCTGGAGCTGACGGTGGACGTCGCCGCCGCCTCGCCGGCCCCGGACGGGCCCGCGATGGGCCTGGGCCGCGGCTGGATCCTGCTCGGTGTCCTGACCCTGGCCGGCCTGCTGGCCGGTCTGATCTTCGGCTGGCTGGCACGCTGGCGGATCGCCGTCTGGCGGGAGAACTGACGATGCGCACGCTCCGCACCGCCGCGGCCCCGGCCGCCGCGCTCACCGGCCTGCTCCTGCTGGCCCCGACGCCGGCCTCGGCCGCGTCCCCGTCCGCCTCCCCGTCCGCGTCGCCGTCCACCTCGGCCTCCGGTTCCGCCAAGCCGGTGGTGAACTCGGTCGGCACCAGCTTCCTGACCGCGACCACCCTGGCGGCCGGCCAGGACGCGGACGTCCCGGTCTCCACCGGTGACTACCTGTACTGGGCGTTCCCGGCCTCGGAGGGCCAGACGCCGACCGTGCAGGTCACGGTCACCCTGCCGGAGGCCTCCGACCGGCACGGCGCGCAGACCTGGTCGGTCGAGCTGTTCGACGGCCTGCGCCGCCGGCAGTCCTGCACGGCGGGGCCGCAGGACGGCACCGCCGAGCAGAGCGCGGCCTCGCTGGGCCTGAGCTGCACGCTGCGGCAGATCCGGTCCTGGGCCGAGCCGTGGTCCGGCGACCCGCTGCCCGGCACGTACTACGTCCGGCTGTCCACCTCGGACATCCCGCAGACCGACCTCGGTCTGGCCGCCACCGTCCACGTGCACGTCGCCACCGAGGGCGGCGCGGACGACGCCCAGCCCGAGGGCGGTTCGCTGAAGGACCCGCTGGTGCCGCCGGTGAACGCCGGGGCGACGGCCGCGGGCCCGGCGGCCACCCCGGCGCCGGGTGCGGGCACGGCGCACGCGGCCGCGCCGGTCGCGGAGGAGAGCCACTGGTACGCGGACCTCTTCTCCGGCTGGAACACCCGCTGGTGGTGGACGGCCGCCGGCGGCGTGCTGGCCGCGCTTGCCGGTGTGCTCGGCTACACCCTGACCCGCCACCCGCGCGGGCACCGCCACCGCCCCCCGCACCAGCCCGCCCCGGTCCCGCACCAGGCGGGGCCGGCGCAGCAGCAGTCGAACAACTGGCAGTAGCGGTCGGCGGACCGGGGCGCGCCGGGCCTGGTCGGGCCCGGCGCGCCCTTCGTCGTCCGCCCGCGCGCGCCTACCGGCCGAGGGTCTGCAGGATCCGCACCGCGGACATCCCCAGCTCGGGCGTGACGGCGGTCCTCGGGGCGAAGTGCCGGCGCAGCACGTCCTCCGTGTAACGGTCGCACTGCTGGTGCCAGTTGAGGACGGCGGCCATCCAGTCCTCCAGCTCGCGGACGTACCCGTCGAGGGCCCGGGCGGCCTCGCCTTCGAGGGCGAGGTCCTGCTTGAGCAGCGGGAGTTCACCGGCGACCACGTGCCGGAACTGGCTGAGCCGGGAGGCCATCAGGTCGGCCACGATGTCGGCGGCGACCGGGTGGTCGCAGGAGAAGAAGTTCTCCACCACCCGGACCAGGTTGTGGAACTCGCCCTCGTACTCGACCTCCTTCTGGTACGAGTGCAGGTCGTTGACCAGGCAGCCGTAGTCGGCGGCGGAGTTCTCGATCGCCCGCAGGGTGCCGCTGGCGTACACCTCGGCGGGGACGGCGTCGCCCCGGCCGAGCCGGGCCAGGCCCATCGTCAGGTCGGAGCCGAAGGTGGCGCGGCGCATCTCGATGTAGTCGACCGGGTCGGGGATCCGGTTCTGCGCGGTGTTGGCGAGCTCCCACAGCCAGCTGTCGAGCATGTCGCCGACGGCCTGGCGGAACTTCGCCCGGCCGTCCTGGTCGAACGGGGCGACGGTGCGCCGCCAGAGGTCGGCGAGGCCGGTCTCCAGGGCGTTGCGCGGGGCGAAGGGCAGCGTGCCGTCGAGCGTCATCAGGGCGTGCAGCCGCTCGCCCTGGGCCCGCGCGCCGAGCAGGTCGCGCGGGCGGCCGTAGACGGCGGGGTAGTAGTCGTCGGCGTAGGTGCCCCAGGTCAGCCAGGCGGAGGAGAGGTCGAGCTCGGCGGGGGTGCCGTCGGGGTCGATGCCGGCCGCGCAGAGCGCGAAGTCGTAGTCGCGGAGCTTGGCCTCGGTCCAGACGTCGGACGCGGGCACGCCGGGCTCGGGGTCGAGCAGGCCGGTCTCGCGGGCCCAGGTGACCACGTACGCGCGGGCGGCGTCCAGGTGCGGGTTGATCGAGAGCGGGAACGGCATCGGGAGGTCGGGCAGCAGGGCCGGGCCGGTCCTCCGGTACGGGGTGTGGACGAAGCCGCGCAGGCCGCGCAGGCCCGCGGTGAGCCGGATGTTCGCGGCGGAGGTGCCCAGGCCGGTGGGGCCGGTGGCGGGCGCGGCGGCGCCGCCGCCGTTCATGTACCGGCTGGAGCGCATGTGCCACTCGTGGCCGCCGGACTGCCAGTCCTGCATGCCCTTGACGTAGGCCAGCACCCGGGCGGCCTCCGCCGGGCCCAGCCCGTGCTCGGCGCAGAGCGGGGCGAGTTCGGTGAGCGCGGTGTTCTCGAACTGCTGGAGCCGGGAGGTGAGCAGGTCGTTGACCGCGTCGGCGGCCTGCTGGGTGGAGCAGCCGAGGAAGGTCTCCAGGACCAGGACGCCGTTGCTGAGCTCGCCCTCTTCGCCGATCTCCCGCTCGTACGAGAACAGGTCGTTGCGCAGGTGCACGCCGTCCGAGAAGGCGTCGCGCAGCACCCGCAGCGGCCGGGAGTGCGCCACCGACTCGGGAACCTCGGCGTTCGCCGCGTACTCGATCAGGCCGGCCGACCAGGGGGCGCCGCCGACCTTGCGGCGCATCTCGACGTACTCGACCGGGTTGGCGATCCGGCCCTCGTCGATGTTGGACAGCTCCCAGAGCGACTCGTTCAGCAGGTTCCGGGTGGACTCGGCGAACCGGGCCCGCCAGTGGGCCGACATGTGCGGGACGGTGCGCTGCCACAGGTCGGCCAGGCCGGCCTCGACCGGGTTGGCGGCCTCGGGGTAGCCGGCCGCGAGGTCCATCGGCATGAAGGCGGGCAGCCGGTCCAGGTAGGCCTTGCCGCCCTCGCGGTCCAGGGTGCGCTTGAAGGTCTCCAGGAAGTGGTCGTCGAAGAAGAAGACCCAGGTGTACCAGTCGGTGACCAGGTCCAGCGCCTCGGCGTCGCAGTCCGGGTGGGTGTAGGAGCAGAGCAGCGCGTAGTCGTGCGAGTCGAGGTCGTGCTCCTCCCAGACGCCCGAGCCCTCCAGCATCCCGAAGCCGCGCGCCCACTCCTTGGTGTGGACCCGCGCCCCCTCGTAGTGCGGGTTGATCCTGGCCGGATACGGCACGTAGAAGTCCGGTAGTTCGAACGGCTGAGCCACTGGGTCCCGCCCCTAGGTGTGCGTCTGGTGGTGTGGGTCGTCGGAGTTCGGCGCCCTGCCTAACGAGCCCGCGCGCCCGCGGTCACCAGTACCCCGCTGGGCCACCCGGATTCCGGAATCCACTCGTACGGGTGACGCGCGGGCGGCTCCGCCGCGCGCCGCCGTGACGGGGGTCCGGTGTCGCACCCCTCCGGCAGACTGGGGTCCCCCACCCGTGGAGCGTGCGATGGCCCTGTTCACCGAGGAGACCTGGCGGCTGCTGCGCGGCGCCGAGCTGGTCGGCGAGATCCGGATCGACGAGGCGGACTTCCCGTGGCTGGCGGGCGAGTTCGTGCCCGGGCCGGCCTGGCCTGAGCTGGCGCCGGGCTTCGCCGAGTGCCGCCGACTGGCCGGGGCGGAGGAGTGGGGCGCCTGGGAGCGGGCGTACGACCCGCTGGCGGCGGCCTGCGCGCTGCACTCCCCCGACGGCCCGGTGGCCGAGTTCCTGCTGCACGTGGAGCCGCCGAGGGCCTGGTTCCGGTTCAGCGAGGAACCGTTCGAGGACGAGTAGCGACGAGTAGCGGCGGGCCGGGGTGCGGCCGACCGCCGGGGGCGGTGCGGTCGGCCGGGGGGCGGCCCGCGGAGGCGTGCGGGCCGTCCTCGCCTACCCGGAGCGCCGGCTCACCGCAGGTAGGGGTTGGGCTGCTGCGGCTGCCGGGCCTGCTGCGGCGGCGCGGCCTGCTGTGGGGGCTGGACCTCGATCAGGCCGACCTCCTCGAACCGGGCCGTCTCCCAGCGCACCCGCCACCCGCGCCGCGCCGCGAGCGCGGCGAGCCCGTCCAGGCCGATGCCCCGGTAGTAGTGCCGCCGCAGGGTGGTCTCGGGCACCAGCGAGGCGCCGCCGAACGCGCACGGGTAGCTGCCGTCGTTCTTCGCCCGCCGGTCCGCCACCTCCTTCCGGGCCCGTTCGATCGCCCGGTCCAGGGCCTCCCCGGCCCAGGCCTCCCACTCCTCCCGGGTGCCGCGCCGTTCGAGCCGGTACCGGCGCGGGGTGAGCACGATCTTGTACGGGAGCGGCTCGGTGCTGGGGTCCTCGGACTCCAGCGGCACCAGTCGGACGGGCAGCCAGAACCACTGCAGGCAGAACTGCAGCGCCAGCGTGAAGCCCGAGCGGCGGCGCGGCCCGGTGTCGAGGCCGGGCGGGGCCGGCGGGTGCCGGGTGCTCATGCGGTTCCCTCCGCCAGCGGCTGCCGGATCCCGAGCTTCCTGTCGCCCGCGGTCTCCCAGACGACCTGCCAGCCGCGGCGGGCGGCGAGCGCGGCGACCCCCTCGGCGCCGATGCCGCGGTAGTAGCGCCTGGGGATCGTGGTGTGGCAGGCCCGGTACAGCCAGGCGGGGTTCCCGCCCCGGGCCAGCTTCTCCCGGTGCTCGTCGTACGCCCGCATCACCTTGCGGGTCGCCTCGGCGATGCCCCGGTCCATGGCCCGGTCCGCCCAGGCCTCCCACTCCTCGCGGGTGCCGTGCCGTTCGAGCCGGTAGCGGCTCGGGGTGAGGACGAACCGGCCGTACCCCGGTTCGGCCCGGCAGCCCTCGGAGCCCTGGTTCGCGAGGACGAACCCGGCGATCCGGACCGGCAGCCAGAACCACTGCAGCGCGAACTGCAGCCACAGCCCGGGGGCCGAGCGCCGGGGCAGCGGCCCGGTGTCGAGGCCGGGCGGGGCCGGCGGGTGCCAGCCGCTCACCCGAACATCTCCGTGATCCGGTCGGCGGACTCCCGGCTGAGCACCGGGGCGACGCGCTGCTCGCCGGGGCGGACCAGCTCGACGCTCTCGACCACCGTGGCGAGCGCCGTCATGTAGTCCGGGAACTCGCTCAGGGTGGGGGTGCTGACGGTCATGGTGACCAGCGTGTCGGCCTGCGGCACCGGGATGTACGCGGTGGCCCCGGCGAGTTCCAGCCTGGCCTTCCCGCCCTCGCCGTCGTCGAACTCGTTGACGGTGCCGTACGCGGCGACCACCACGGGGCCGACCGGGGCGTCGACGGCGAAGACCTCGTTGGCGGGGTCGAGGGAGAGCAGTTCCTCGATCGAGCCGGCCACCGCCTCGGCGTCCGCGGTGTCGACCTGGTCGACCTGGATGACCAGGGTGCCGGTGCTGATCCGGCCGTCGGCGAGGCCGCCGAGCAGGAAGCCGGAGTAGACGGCGCCCGCCGCGGCGGCGGTCCGCACGATGTCCCGGTACCAGGAGGCCACGGTGTCGCGCTGGAAGTCGGTGCCGCCGACCCAGACCTCCCGGGCCACCTCGGCGAGGTGCGCCTCCCGGTCCTCCTCGGGCAGTTCCAGGCCGAGCGAGTGGAAGAGCACCGGGACGTTCCAGTACAGCATCGGCTGCCGGTCCGCGGCGGTGTCCTCCGGTGCCGCCTCCGGCGTCGGGTTCTCGGTCATCACGATCCCGTCAGGTGGCCGACGATCTTGGGCGCGTTCAGGGCCAGGCCGATGCCCTTGATCGCGATCTGCGGCCCGGTCGACCACAGGGACTTGGCCGCCAGCCCGCCGCCCTCGGCGAGGATGACGCCGGGCAGGGAGCGCAGCGGCGTCTTGGTGATCAGCGGGCTGATCGCCATCTTGTGCATGAGGTTGCCCTCCTCGGTGGCGGCGACCACGCCCTGCCAGGAGGCCTTGGCGACCTTCTGGGTGTTGGAGACGACGCCCGCGCCCTTGACGATGACCGGGGCGACGCCCTCGGCGCCCTTGATCGCCGTGCTGGCCGCCTTGATGCCCTTGAAGGCGCCCGTCCCGAGCGGGACGACGCCCAGGCCGTCCAGCGCGAGGGTGGTCCAACTGACGTTCGCGCCGCCGAGTTTGGCCATGCCGTGGGCGCCGAGCGCGACCGCCGAGGCGGCGCCGGAGGCGATGCCGAGACCGGCGGCGAGCGGCGGGCACCACATGGTGGCGAGCGAGGCGATGCCGAGCACCGCGGAGACGCCGCTGGCGATGTCGCCGATCTTCATCAGGGTGTCGGCGTGGTCGGTCGCCCACTTCTTGATCGACTTGCCGATGTCCTTGAACTTGTTGCCGATCTTCTCCCAGGCGCTGATGTCGGGCGCCTTCTGGTTGGCCCGGCGCAGCGACTTCGCGGTCCGGCCCGCGTCGTCCTGGTGGTGGTAGTACAGCTCCTCGGCCTGCTTGATGATCGCGTCCAGCTCGTCCTTGATCGCCTGCAGGTCGCGGCTGGCGGCCTCCAGCGCGTCGCCGGCGGCCTGGTACTCGGCGTTCGCGGTGTCGATCCGGTTCTGCGCCTGGGCGAAGGTGGCCTGGTCGTCGAACTTCATGCCGATCAGGCCGAAGGCCGGGTTGTCGGCGGCCTTGTCGTAGCGGTCGGAGGCCTGCTCGCGGTTCTTCTTGGCGGAGTCGAGACGGGTCTTCGCGTTCTCGGCCTCCTGCTCGTAGCGCCGCGCGCTGTCCTGGTAGGAGGCGAGCTGGGTGCGCCAGTTGTTGAGCGCGGAGGAGGCCTGGCGCATCGCGTCGACGCTGTCCTCCAGGTAGCCCGGCAGTTCGCCGACCTTGCCGGCGAAGGCCTTGGAGGCGTCGCCCTCCCAGACCGAGCCGCCCCGGCCGACCGCGACCAGGGTCCGGTGGGCGCTGTCCATCGCGCCGGCGGCCTTGTTGAGCTTGGAGACCAGGCCGTCGACGTTGTCGGGGTTGCCGGGGGCCGGGTTGAAGCCCAGCGCGGGGAAGTTCCTGTCGAACCCGGCGATCATCGTGAGGGGGCTGAAGTCGTTCACGCCGGGCTCCCGCTGAACATCGCGCGCAGCGCCTCTTCGGTCTCGGCGTAGTTCTTGCAGGTCTGGTCGAGCTTGGCCTCCAGCGCCTCGACGCCCTGCGAGATCCGGGTGATGGCGTCCTGCCAGCTGTCGTCGAAGTCGTCGCAGGCGTGGTCGAGGTCCTTGGTGCCGGTCGTCTTCGGGCCGGTGTCGCGCATCGCCTGCAGCGCCTCGCGCATGTCCTGCTGACTGTCCTTCAGCTGCTGCATCAGCTTGGAGAGTTCGTCGACTTCGACGCGGAAGTAAGCCCCCATGACGCGCTGGTCCCCCTAGGTCTCCGAATAATTCAGGCCATCAGATTAGAAGCGCCCTCCCATGCGTGTACACGCGGGTACACACCATCACACTTCCTTCACTTCCACGGCACGGGTGCCCCATCTTGTGGAGCCGACGCTCCCGCCCCGACCAGCGGCGACGCCGAGGACGGACACATCCCCCGCCCGCCCGCCGCCATACCAACCCATGGGGAACCGGGCCGCCCGGCCGCCGGAGCACCCCGGTCCTTTGCCAAAACGCGGTCCGCCCGGACGACCCGCCCGCGCCCCGGACCGGCCCCCGCCCGCACCCCCGCCGGGCCGGCGTCCGAGCGGACTATGATCCCGGGAACCGCCGTCCGGACGGCGGCGGGACACGGGGACACGGGGGGTAGCGATGACCACTGGCCGCGCCTGGCACCGCAGGCCGCTGACCTGGGCCTTGGTCGTGCTGCTCGCCCTCGGCGGCGGCCTGGTCGGCGCCCGCCGGGCGTGGGGCGACTGCTGGCCGATGCACCCGCACGACGCCCGCGCCTACCGCCAGTACGACTGCGCCAACCTCGGCGGGCCGCGCAACCTCGCCACCCTGCTGCGCTACTACGGCGTCACGCTGCCGCCGGCCGCCACCGGGGTCCGCTACTACAGCGACGACAACTCGGCGACCGGCCCGGACGTCCTCTTCCTCCGCTTCACCGCCCCGTCCGCCACGGCCGCCGACTACCTCGCCGCCCTGCACGGCACCCCGGTCGCCCTCCCGCCGGACACCGCCCTGCGCGACACCGCGACCCTGCGCCGCCGCGACCACGTCGACTGGGACTTCCCGGCCGGCCTCGACCACCGGGTGCTCGGCTTCGGCCCCTCCCCCGCCGGCACCGCCGTCAGCACCCCGGACGGCGCGGACACCGCGATCGTCCGACTGACCGTCCTGAAGCCCTGAGGCCGGGCCCTCAACGCCCCGGGTGCAGCAGCGCCTCGGCGATCTCCCGGACGCGCTCCGGGGTGATGCCGGTGCGCTGCTCGACGGCCAGCGGGTGGTCGGTGGGCTCCAGCTCGATGAACGGGCGCTCCCCGACCGGCCGGGTGTGGTGCATGGTCTTCAGGTTGACCGTGGACGGCTCGTACAGCGGCAGTTCGGTGGAGAGCCAGCCGAAGTACGGTGGCTCGGACTCCCGTCCGGGCGTCCCCCACAGCTCGTCGGCCGGCGGGCTACTTCCGGCCGCCGACGGTGAACAGCAGGATCACGAACCCGGCGAAGAGGTGGGTGCCGGCGATGTAGATCAGGGCCCGGACGATCATCGCCCGGCGCTTGCTCTTCTCGTCACGGACGGCGTCGCTCACGGCTGCTCCAGCGGGGGTCGGTCGGGTCGGCGAGGGCGGCGCGGCCCGGCGTGGAACCGCCGGTTCGGCAGGACGGCGAGCAGCCGGAGCCGGAGGGCGTTCACGCGGGGTCCGGAGCCCGGTCCGGCACGGGGTCCGGCAGCGCGATCCCGTGGCGGTCGGCGATCCGCCGCAGTTCGGCCGCCCTCCCGGCGTAGGCCCGGGCGCCGTCCTCGTCCCCGGCGGCGTGCGCCTCGGCCTCGGCCCGGCGGGCTCCGGCGAGTTGGTCGCGCAGTTCCGCGTCGAAGATCCCGGACACCCTGGCCTCCTCCGGCCGTTCCCGGCCCGGCCCGATCGGGCGTGCCGGTCACCGGTCCCACAGCAGGCATCATGTATGGAGTTTACGAATTTGGCAACTCGCTGTTCCCGCATGCCGGGAGGCCGGGAGGTTCACTTCCGACGCCCCGGAGCGGCGGGGTTCAGCCCTTGGCCGGTCCGGTCGGCGCGCGCAGGCTGTCCAGCAGCTCGGCCTGGCCGGTGATCACGCCGCCCAGGATCTCCCGGGCCACCCTGAGGAGTTCGGCGACCTGCGGGCTGGTGAGGCTGTAGTGCACGGTGCTGCCCTCCCGCCGGGCGACCACCAGGTTGGCCCGGCGCAGCACGGCGAGCTGCTGGGAGAGGTGCGCGGCCTCCACGCCGATCTCCGGCAGCAGCTCGGCGACGGCGTGCTCGCGCTGGCTGAGCAGCTCCAGCACCCGGATCCGGACGGGGTGGCCGAGCGTCTTGAAGAACTCGGCCTTCACTTGGTACAGCGGCGCGCTGACCACGGGAGCCGCGCGGGGGGTGTCCGCACCCACTTCCTCACCCCTTCTCCGTCGCTTCCCGGCATGGTGCCGTCCACCACGACCTTAGCAACCGGGCGACAGCACCGAGAGTGCCCGCGCTCCCACCCACCGTCCGCCGGCCACTCGTCGACCACCCGCCGACCGCCTCGACCTGTCGGGCTGCGCAGTTGCTAACATCTGCAATCGCGAGGTGACGAGCGGCGGGGCGCGCGTCGCACCGGGCTGCCGCGCGGCCCGGGCGCCCCCGCCGCACCCGTCCCGCTCCGTCCCGCTCCCGCCTTGCGCCGCACGGCAGTTGGCCCGCTAGGGTGGGCGAAATGAGCGACAACATACCCCCTTGTCCGAAGTGTTCCAGCGCGTACACCTACGCGATGGACGCGCTGATGGTCTGCCCGGAGTGCGGCAACGAGTGGTCCCCGGCCGACACCGCCCCGACGGCCGCCGGCGAGCGGGTGGTCCGGGACTCGGTCGGCAACGTGCTGAGCGACGGCGACACCGTGACGGTCGTCAGGACGCTCAAGGTGAAGGGCAGCCCGTCCGGCATCAAGGCCGGCACCAAGGTCCGCAACATCCGGCTGGTCGACGGCGTCGACGGCCACGACATCGACTGCCGGATCGAGGGCTTCGGCGCGATGCAGCTGAAGTCCGGCGTGGTCCGGAAGGCCTGAGCGGGGGCACGGGTCGACTCCGGTCCGTCCGCGTCCTGCCCGCCGCGCCCCGCCTCCGGGCCGGGGCCGGGCGCGGCGGGCAGGATGAACCGCACCGGAACAGGACGACACCTCCCCGGCGGGCCGGGCGGGGTAGCGGGAGGCACCGCTTGGAGAGCGTGATCCACGACACCGGGGACACCGTCGACCCCGGGGCGGCCCAGGCGGCCGTCTCGACCGGGCGGCTCCCCTCGGACGAGGCCGTCCGGGCGGCGCTGTCCCGGGTGCACCGGCGCTTCCGGGACGACCGGGGCGGGAAGGTCGCCGACTACATCCCCGTGCTGGCCGAGGCCGACCCGGAGCTGTTCGGCATCGCCCTGGCCCATGTGGGCGGCGGCGTCCACGCGGTCGGCGACGCGGAGCACCTGTTCTCGATCCAGTCGGTCTCGAAGGCCTTCGTCTTCGCCCTGGTCGACCAGGAGCTCGGGCACCACACCGTCCGCCGCCGGATCGGCGTCAACAGCACCGGCCTGCCGTTCGACTCGGTGCTGGCCGTCGAGCTCAACCACGGCCGCCCGATGAACCCGATGGTCAACGCCGGAGCGCTGGCCACCGCCGCCCTCGCCCCCGGCGACTCCCCCGAGGAGCGCTGGGAGTTCGTCCGCCGCGGGCTCTCCCGCTTCGCCGGCCGCGAACTCCGGCTGGACCGGCGGGTGTACGACTCCGAGCGGGCCACCAACCAGCGCAACGAGTCGATCGCCCGCCTGCTGGACAGCTACGGCGCCCTCGCCCGCGACCCGGTCACCACCACCGACCTCTACACCCGCCAGTGCTCCCTGGCGGTCAGCGTCCGCGACCTCGCGGTGATGGGCGCCACCCTGGCCAACGGCGGCGTCAACCCGCTCACCGGCGAACGGGTGGTCGGCCCCGGGGTCTGCCGCGACACCCTCGCCGCCCTGGCCACCGCCGGCCTCTACGAACGCAGCGGCGACTGGCTCTACGAGGTCGGCATGCCCGGCAAGAGCGGCGTCTCCGGCGGCATCGTCACCGTCGCCCCGGGCAAGGGCGCCATCGCGGTCTTCTCCCCCCGCCTCGACCCGGCCGGCAACAGCGTCCGCGGCCAGCGCGTCACCCACCACCTCTCCGGCGCCCTCGGCCTGAACCTCTTCGCCTCCACCACCCACCCGGACGCCGGGAACTGATCCCGAAAAGCAGAAATCCCGCCCGGTCTCCCGGGCGGGATTTCGTTGGTGGAGCTGAGGGGATTCGAACCCCTGACCCCCTCGATGCGAACGAGGTGCGCTACCGGACTGCGCCACAGCCCCAACAAGAAAGAACTCTATCACCTCCGCGGAGGTACTCGTGACCATGGTCGTCGCGGGGCGGCCGGGCGTGCGAACGCCCCGGCGCTGGTGGGACGTTGCGACCGGGGCGGGCGGAGCGGGACGGGCGGGACGGCTACTCGTTGGCGGCGCGGGGGCGGGTGGCCCAGTCGGCCGGGGCGGGCTGGGCGGACGGGCCGGGCTCGCCGTACTGGTCGAAGAGCGGGGTGGCGGGGCGGCCGGAGTCCCAGGTGTTGGGGCCGGAGAGGTCGAGGCCCCGGGTGGTGCGGGGGGCCACGGGGGCGGTGACGTAGGTGGGCAGCGGGACGGGGACGGGCTCCCAGGAGTCCGGTCCGGCGGCGGCCCGGGCGCGGACGCCGTCGACCCACTCCTCGTGCTCGGTGGCCTCGGCCAGCACGGTGGCCCGGGTGGTGCTCGGGTCCGCGGCGACCGGCCCGGCGGCGGGCGCCGGACGGGCGGCGGGCCGCTGCTCGGCGGACGGGCGGGCGGTGGTCCGCTCGCGTTCGCGCTCGCGCAGCCGCTCGGCGGCCTGCGCGGCCTTGGTCCGGTCGAACTTCACCTCGTAGCGCTGCCGCTCCAGTCGGCGCAGGTGGCCGATGTAGAGGGTCAGCAGCACGCCGGGGACGGCGGGCACCCAGAGGAAGGCGAAGCCGGCCACGGCGGCGACCACCGCGCCCAGCGCGAAGGCCAGGAACAGCATGGTGACCATCCGCCGCCGCCGGGCGAGCAGCCGGGCCCGCCGCTCGGCGGACCGCCGGTCGTCGTGGTCCCGCTCACGCTCGCGCTCGCGCTCCCGCTCGGCCCGCTGCTCGGCGGGGACGGAGGCGGAGGCGGGGTCGGCGGGCGCCGAAGCGCTCTCCGCCCCGGCGGCCGGGGCGGGTCCGGGGTCGGCGAAGGCCCCGTCCGGTTCGTCCCCGGCGGGGTGCTGTTCGGCGGTCTGCTCGCCGAGGGCCCGGGCCGCGCGCCGCTCCATGGCCGATCGACCGGCCAGCAGGCGGATCGCCGTGCTGAAGCGTTCCGTCGGACGCGACTCGTTGAGCTCGTCCTGCCTGCGGAGCCACATCGGCACCAGATAGGCGGCCCAGGCCCCTACGATGACCGCGTAGATAAGGCCGCTACTGCTCACGTTTCCCACGGTACGGGCGCGGGCGAAGGCGCTGCAGCAATTTGGCGCGGCGTGTCGTGCGATCAAGCTGATTCTCAGACTATTTTGCCGGTATTTGTGACGGCTCGCCCCGACCCCGATGCCATATCGATATCTATATTCGAACAGATATTCAATTACCCTGCGGCGGCCGGTTCCTGAGCTCGTGCCAGCGCCGCAGCAGCCCGTCGGCGGCCTCCTCGGCGGTGAGCGCGTACACCAGGTGGTCGCGCCAGTCGCCGTCGATGTGCAGGTAGCGCGGGCGCAGGCCCTCCTCGCGGAAGCCCAGCTTCTCCACCACCCGGCGGCTGGGCCGGTTCTCGGGGCGGATGCACACCTCGACCCGGTGCAGGCCGAGGTCGCGGAAGCAGTGGTCGACGGCGAGCGCCACGGCGGTGGGCATGATGCCGCGGCCGGCCACCGCCTCGTCCACCCAGTAGCCGACGTTGGCGGAGCACATCGAGCCCCAGGTGATCCCGCCGACCGTCAACTGGCCGACCAGGCGGCCCTGGTGGACCACCACGAAGGGCAGCATCCGGCCGGCCCCGGCCTCGGCGCGCAGGTAGCGGACCATCTGGCGGTAGGTGGGGCGGGGCAGCGGGGCGCGGCCGGCCGGGGCGGGCGGGACGGTGGCCTCCCAGCGGCGCAACCAGTCCCGGTTGCGGCGGCTGACCTCCTGCCACTCGGCCTGGTCGCGGCGGCGGATCGGCCGCAGCGTGACGTCCCCCTCGGCCAGTTCGACCGGCCAGCCGGCGTTCAGCGCGCGCTCCCGGCGGGATCGGCGGGATCGCCCGGCTCGGCGGGACCGGCCGGCTCGGCGGGTCTCGGGTGGTCGCCTCCGGCCAGCTGGTCGACGGCGTGCGGCAGCAGCGGGGCGAGCACGGCCAGGCCGTCGCGGACGCCGCCGGTGGAGCCGGGCAGGTTGACGACCAGGGTGCGTCCGGCCAGGCCGGCCAGGCCGCGGGAGAGCGCCGAGGTCGGCACCTTCGCCCGGCCGTACGCCCGGATCGCCTCGGGGATGCCGGGGATCCGGCGGTCGATCACCCGGGCGGTCATCTCGGGCGTGAGGTCCTGCGGGGAGATGCCGGTGCCGCCGGTGGTCAGCACCACGTCGTACCCGGCGGCGACGGCCGCGCGCAGCGCCGCCTCGACCGGTTCGCCGTCCGGGACGAGTTGCGGGCCGTCGGTCTCGAAGCCCATCGCGCGCAGGCCGGCGACCAGCAGCGGGCCGCCCTTGTCCTCGTACACGCCGGCCGAGGCCCGGTTGGAGACGGTGACGGCGAGCGCCCTCACTTGGCGTCCTCCCCGCGGTGCCAGTCGCCGCTCTTGCCGCCGGTCTTGCTGAGCACCCGGACGTCCTCGATGGCGGCGGCCTTGTCGACGGCCTTGACCATGTCGATGACGGTGAGCGCGGCGGTGGCGACGGCGGTCAGCGCCTCCATCTCGACGCCGGTGCGGTCGGCGGTGCGGACGGTGGCGGTGATCTCGACGGCGGTGTCGGTGACGGCGAGGTCGACGGTGGTGCCGGTGAGCGCGATCGGGTGGCAGAGCGGGATCAGTTCGGGCGTCCGCTTGGCGCCCATGATCCCGGCGATCCGGGCCACGGCGAGGGCGTCGCCCTTGGGGACGCCCTCGCCGCGCAGCAGTTCCACCACCCGGGGGGCGACCCGGACGCGGCCGGCCGCCACCGCGACGCGGGTGGTGGCGGCCTTCTCGGAGACGTCGACCATCCGGGCGGCGCCGGTGTGGTCGACGTGGGTGAGGCGGTCGCCGGGGGGTGTGTCGGTCACGAGTGGGCTCCAGTGGCACGGTGCGAATCTCGCGCTACCGTACAGCCCCGCCCGGGTCAGTCCGTGAGAAGGACCACATCGACGGCGCTTCCGGCGGGCAGCGCGGTGGTGTCCTCGGGGACGGTGATCAGGCAGTCGGCCCGGGCCAGCGCCCCGACCAGGTGCGACCCCTCGCCGCCGACCGGGGAGACGGTGCCCGCCGCCGGGTCGTACCGGCCGCGCAGGAACTGCCGCCGTCCGGCCGGGGAGCGCAGCGCGGCGGTGGTCGCGGCGCGCACCACCGGGCGGTGCACGTCGGGGGCGCCGAGCATGGTGCGGATCACCGGGCGGACGAACAGCTCGAAGGAGATGTACGCGCTGACCGGGTTGCCGGGCAGTGCCAGCAGCGGCACGCCGGGGCCGGGGCCGATCCGCCCGAAGCCCTGCGGCTTGCCCGGCTGCATCCGCAGCCTGCGGAAGCTAAAACCAGCGGCTCCGCCGCGGGCGACGCCGCCGTAGTCGGCGAACACCTCCTTGACCACGTCGTACGCGCCGACCGAGACGCCGCCGCTGGTGACGATCAGGTCGGCCCGGCCGAGCTGGTCCTCCAGCACGGCGCGCAGCGTGCCGGCCTCGTCGGGGACGCCGCCGACCCGGAAGGCGACGGCGCCGGCGGCGATCGCGGCGGCGGTCAGGGTGAAGGAGTTGGAGTCGTGGATCCGGCCCGGCCCGGTGCTCTCGCCGGGCTGGACGAGTTCGCTGCCGGTGGAGAGCACGACCACCCGGGGGCGGGGGGCGACCCTGACGGTGCCGCGGCCGATCGCGGCGAGCAGGCCGAGCTGGGTGGGGCCGAGCACGGTGCCGGCCTCCAGCACGGTGTCGCCGGCGGTGACGTCGCTGCCCCGGCGGCGGATGTGCGCGCCCTCGGCGACCGGGCGGAGCACCCGGACCTCCTCGTCCGCGACGGGTGCGCCCATCGCGTCGGCGGCCCGTCCGGTGCCGGTGCCGCCGTCGGTCCACTCGACCGGGGCGACGGCCTCGGCGCCGGGCGGGACGGGGGCGCCGGTCATGATCCGGGCGGCCTGGCCGGGGCCGACCCTGGGCAGTTCGGCGGCGCCGGCCGCGATGTCGCCGACCACGGCCAGCACCGACGGGTACTGCTCGGTGGCGCGCACGGTGTCGGCGGTGCGCAGCGCGTAGCCGTCCATCGAGCTGTTGTCGAAGGGCGGCAGGTCGTCGGCGGCCCGCACGTCCTCGGCGAGCCGGCAGCCCTGGGCGTCCAGCAGCTGCAGCTCGATGGGTGGCAGCGGGGCGACCTCGGCGAGGACGTCGGCGAGGTGCTCGTCGACGGTCCACAGGCGCGGCGAGGCCGGGGAGCCGGCACCCTCGCAGCAGGGGTCGTGCTTCCCGGTCATCGCCTCACGCTCCTTCGCGGGTGGGTCAGCCCTGCATCTCGGTGGCCACGAACTGCCGCAGCCAGCCGCGGAACTCGGGGCCGAGGTCCTCGCGCTCGGCGGCCAGCCGGACGATCGCCCGCAGGTAGTCGGCGCGGTCGCCGGTGTCGTAGCGGCGGCCCTTGAACAGCACGCCGTGCACCGGGCCGCCGTCGTCCTCGCCCCGGGTGGCCAGCTCGCGCAGGGCGTCGGTCAGCTGGATCTCGCCGCCGCGGCCGGGCGGGGTCTCGCGCAGCACGTCGAAGACCGCCGGGTCGAGGACGTAGCGGCCGATGACCGCGTAGTTGGAGGGGGCGTCGGCGGTGTCGGGCTTCTCGACCAGGTCGGTCACCTGGAAGACGTCCTCGCCGACGTCGGTGGCCTTGACGGCGGCGCAGCCGTACAGGTGGATCTGGGCGGGGTCGACCTCCATCAACGCGACGACGGAGCCGCCGAGTTCCTGCTGCACCTCGATCATCCGGGACAGCAGCGGGTCGCGCGGGTCGATCAGGTCGTCGCCCAGCAGGACGGCGAACGGCTGGCCCGCGACGTGCTGTTCGGCGACCGAGACGGCGTGGCCGAGGCCCTTGGGGTCGCCCTGGCGGACGTAGTGCATGCTGGCCAGCTGGACCGACTCCTGGACCCGGCGCAGCCGTTCCTGGTCGCCCTTGCGGCTGAGCAGCTCCTCCAGCTCGTAGGCGCGGTCGAAGTGGTCTTCCAGAGCACGCTTGTTGCGACCGGTCACCATCAGTATGTCGGACAGGCCCGCGGCGGAGGCCTCCTCGACGACGTACTGGATCGCCGGCTTGTCGACGACCGGGAGCATCTCCTTGGGCGTGGCCTTGGTGGCGGGGAGGAACCGGGTGCCGAGGCCGGCAGCCGGAACGACTGCCTTGGTGACCGGCTGGCGGGCGTGCTTGTTCGTCATGCGTCGACCTTACTAAGGCGGGCGTTCCACCCGGCTGAGAGCGGGATGAATCGATTATTGGGGCCTGTCACCTGTCGGGCCCGGGCCGACGGTGGTCGCATGCGGGGTGAGGGGGGCCCCGCCGGGGCTGGGAGACACCTTACCGGGCGTCGGTGAAGCGTTCGGACCGGTCAACTCGGGCGGGAGCTGCTCGGTGGAGCGCCAGCAGTCGCCGCCGGCCGCGCGGGCGGCGGCGAGCGCGCGGTCGGCGGCCCGCAGCAGGACGGCGGCGTGCGCGCCGTCCCGGGGCAGCACGGCCAGGCCGACGGACGCGGTCAGGCCGCTGCGCTCGCCGGGGTCGGCGCTCTCGCCGGGGTGACGGTCGGTCAGCCGGTGGCGGCGCACCGACCAGCACAGCCGCTCGGCGACCTGCGCGGCGCCCTCGGGGCCGGTGTCCGGCAGCAGGGCCAGGAACTCCTCGCCGCCGTATCGTCCCAGGGTGTCGCAGCCGCGGATCTCCATCGCGAGCCGCTGGGCGAGGTCGCGCAGCATCGCGTTGGCGCGGGTCCGGCCGTGCTCGGAGACCACGGCCTCGAAGCCCGCGATCTCCACCAGCAGCACCGCCAGCGGGCGGGGGTCGATCGCGGTGGCCTCGGCGCGGCGGGCGCGTTCGATCTCGCGGTCCAGGGTGAGCTGCAGGTGGCGGTAGTTCCACACGCCGGTCAGCGGGTCGCAGGAGGCGGTGCGCACCAGCTCGTCCCGTTCCACCGTCAGTTCCGCGATCTTCGCCAGAAGTTCCGCCTCCCTGGCGCCGTGCTCGGCCCCGGCCCGGCGGCGGCGCAGCGCGAGGACACCGGCGGCGGCCGGGGCGGCCGCGCCGAGCGCGGCCAGGGCCTGGAGCAGGAGCGGGCTGGGCATGCGGCGGCCTCGGCGTGTCAGGCTCGTGACAGTGCACGGCTCGGAGCTGAAGGGAATCGAACAGTGACTGCGGATCGGTTGTCCAACGACAAGGCGGCGCTGAGGACACGGCTGCTCGCCGAACGGCGGGCGCTCGACGCCGCGGAGCGCGCCGCCGCGGCGCGGGCCCTGGCCGGGCACGCGGCCGCGCTGGTGCCGCCGGGCGGCACCGTCGCCGCGTACGTCTCGGTGGGCGCCGAGCCCGGCACCCGCCCGCTGCTGGGCGCGCTCGCCGAGGCCGGCGCCCGGGTCCTGCTGCCGGTGCTGCTGCCCGACAACGACCTGGACTGGGCGCCGTACGAGGACGACGAGCGGCTCGTCCCGGCCGGCCGCGGCCTGCTCGAACCCACCGCGCCCCGGCTCGGCCCGGACGCGGTCCTCGGCGCGGACGTCGTGCTGCTGCCCGGGCTCGCCGTCGACCGGCGGGGCACCCGGCTGGGCCGCGGCGGCGGCTCCTACGACCGGGTCCTGGCCCGGCTCGTCCGCGCGCACGCGGCGCCGCTGCTGGCGACCCTGCTGTACCCGCACGAGCTGCTGCCCGCGCTCCCCGCCGAGCCGCACGACCTCCCGGTGCACGCGGTGGTGACCCCGGCGGGCGTGACCCGGTTCTGACGCCGGACGGGGGCCGGGGGCGACGCGGTGTCGCCCCCGGCCCCCGTCCGGGGCGCGCCGGCTCAGCCGGTCAGCGTCAGCGTGTTCCGGCCGGCCTTGCCGACCGCGTCCTTGGTGTAGGCCCAGGGCAGCAGCCGGCCGGAGGCCCAGAGCGCGGTCTGGTCGTTGTAGTTGGGGTGGTAGGCGTGGCCGGAGGCGCCGCCGACGTTGATCCAGCGGGAGGCGTCGAAGTCGCTGAGGTCGACGACCATCCGCATCGAGGGGATCCAGTCGACGTCGTAGCCGGCGGCGGCGTTCCAGCCGGTGGCGTCGACGGCCGCGCTGCCGCCGGAGAGCTTGTAGGGGCCCCGGTTGAGCAGCTTGTGGACGAGGCCGGAGGCGAGCGAGGAGTCGTCGCTGCCGAGGGTGGGCTCCTTCAGGGTGAGCTGGTGCAGGCGGCCCCAGCTCCAGGTGGAGATGTCCTTGCTGAGGCGCGAGGTGAGGTCCTGGCGGGCGTCCTTGAGGGCCTCGGCGAGCAGGTTGTCGAGCCCGTGCTGCTGGTTGTGGTCGGAGTCGATGTAGTCCCACCAGGGCGACTTCGGGTCGGCGAGCTGCTGCCGGACGACCTCCGTCCAGCGGTCGCCGCCGTCCGGCTGGGCCTGCGAGGCCTTGCGGGTGCCGCACTCGGTGACGGCCTGCGCGGCGCCGTTCAGGGCGTCGTCGGGCAGGGTGTCGTCGCGCTTCTGGCGCACCAGCAGGCAGTCGCCCTCGACCCGGAGGTCGGCCGGGAACTTCTGCCCGAAGGCGAGGGTGAGCAGCGCCCGCCAGACGCCGTTGTAGTACGCGGCGGCGGCGGAGTCGGCGTCCTGGCGGTAGTTCCAGTCCTTGAGCAGGTCCTGGGCCTCGCGCACGTAGGGGTCGTCGATCCTCACCTTGAGCAGCAGCGGGACGAGCTCCCGGGCCAGCACGCTGGTGTTGTCGAGCTGCATGGACTGCATGTCGTCCAGCGAGATCTTGCCGCCGTTCTTCAGCTTGGCCTGGATCTGGTCGGCGATCTCCTTGGCGCGGGTGCCGTACTCCCAGTCGGTGGTGAGCAGCGGCTTGTAGTTCTGGTCGACGACGGCCTGGTTGGCCGTGACGACGTAGCCCTCGGGCGGGTTGTACGCGTAGGGCAGCGACTTGAACGGCAGGTAGGTGGTCCTCCAGGCGTAGGAGGAGTCCCAGCCGGGGGCGGGGTAGCGGCCGTCGCCCTTGCCGCGGACCGGGATCAGGCCGGGGGCCTGGTAGCCGATGTTGCCCTTGGTGTCGGCGTAGATCAGGTTCTGCGCGGGGACGGCGAAGTCCTGCGCGGCGGACCGGAAGGAGGCGAAGTCGGTGGCCCGGTCGAGCTTGAAGACGGCGTCCATGGTCTTGCCGGGGACGAGCGCGGTCCAGCGCAGCGCGACGCCGTAGCCGGCCGCCCGGTCGGGGGCGGCGTTGCCGGCGGGGGCGTCCCGGCCGACCTCCTGCTGCTCGGAGGACTGGTCGGAGATCAGCGGCATGCCGTCCTGGGTGGTGCGGACGGTGATGGTGCGGTCGGTGCCGCCGGCCACCTTGATGGTCTCCTTGCGGACGGTGAACTTCACGTCCCTGCCGTCGAGGAGGTAGGTGTCGGGGCCGGTGACCTTCTCCAGGTACAGGTCGGTGACGTCGGCGCCGAGGTTGGTGAAGCCCCAGGCGACGTCCTTGTTGTGGCCGATGACCACGCCGGGCATGCCGGCGAAGGTGTAGCCGGCCACGTCGTAGCCGCAGGTCGGCGAGACGGCGCGGCAGTGCAGGCCCATCTGGTACCAGATGGACGGCATGCCGGGGCCGAGGTGCGGGTCGTTGGCCAGCATCGGCTTTCCGGTGGTGGTGTTCGCGCCGGACACCACCCAGGAGTTGGAGCCGATGCCCTGCCCCTGCGGGCCGAGCAGCTGCGGCAGCGCGGCCACCCGGCCGGACAGTTCGCCGGCCAGGGCCTGGGTCGCGGCCCGGGCCTGGGCGCTGCTCGCCGGGGTGGCGGCACCGGGAGCGGGGGGGACGGTGGTGCCCTCGCCGGGGGTGTAGGTGCCGTCGGCGGAGAGCTTGCCGGTCTTCACGATGGTGCCGTTGCGGTCGTACGGGTACGGCGGGTAGAGCTGCTCGATCTGCTCGGCGGTGAAGTCCTGGGTGAGCAGCGAGCGGTCGATCTCCTCCTGCAGGTTGCCGGACAGGCTCCAGGCCATCGCCTTGAGCCAGGCCACCGAGTCGATCGGGTCCCACTTCTCGGGCTGGTAGCCGGAGTTGACCGTGCCGAGCAGCGCGTACTCCAGCGAGGCGCCGGCGCCGCCGGGGTGCTCGGCGAGCCAGGCGTTGACGCCCTCGGTGTAGGCGGTGAGGTTGCGCTTGGTGTCCTCGGACAGGACGGTGTTCCACTCCTTCTCGGCGACCTGGCGCCAGCCCATGGTGCGCAGGAAGGTGTCGTTCTCGACCGAGGAGGAGCCGAACATCTCGGAGAGCCGGCCGGAGGTGATGTGCCGGCGGACGTCCATCTCCCAGAACCGGTCCTGGGCCTGCACGTAGCCCTGGGCCCGGAACAGGTCGGCGTCGGTGTCGGCGTACAGCTGCGGGATGCCCTTGTCGTCGCGGACCACGTCCACCGGGGCGGACATGCCGGCCACCCGGACGGTGCCGCTGACCTGCGGGAAGGAGGAGCGGACGGTGTCGACCGCCCACCAGCCGCCGCCGACCAGGCCCGCGATCAGCAGCACGGCGAGCAGGATCATGATCAGACGTGCGCGCCGGAACTTCTTCGAGCGGGGCATCCGAGTCCTTGTTTGAGGGAGCGTGCGGCCGTGACAGGTCACCACATTAGGGCGAGCGCACCGGCGGCCGTGCACGGGGGACACCGGCGGCGGTTCGACGGCACCGCTGGGACCTTACCGGGCGGTGCGGGATCGGCGGACTAGCGTAAAGATCAAGTAAAATGTTAGGATGGGTAACGATCCGTCAGTCGCTCCTTCCCTGCCCGAGGTGCCCCTGCGTGACCGTTGACCACCTGAACACCCTGCTGCTCGAGTCCGCCGTGATCCTGCTGTTCGCCGTGGTGGCGGTGCGGATCTCCACCCGCTCGGGGCTGCCCTCGCTGCTGATCTACCTCGGCATCGGCGTCGCCCTCGGCCAGAACGGCATCGGCATAAGCTTCAACAACGCCGAACTCACCCAGGTGCTGGGCTACGCCGCCCTGGTGGTCATCCTCGCCGAGGGCGGGCTCAAGACCAGCTGGCAGGCGATCAAACCGGTGGTCCCCGCCGCGGCCGTGCTCGCCACCTTCGGCGTCGCGGTCTCGGTGTTCGTCACCGCCGCCGGCGCGCACTGGCTGGTCGGCCTGGAGTGGCGCACCGCGCTGCTGCTCGGCGCGATCGTCTCCTCCACCGACGCCGCCGCGGTCTTCTCGGTGCTGCGGATGGTGCCGCTGCCCAAGCGGCTGACCGGCCTGCTGGAGGCCGAGTCCGGCTTCAACGACGCGCCCGTGGTGATCCTGGTGGTCGCCTTCGCCACGGCCGGCGAGCTCGACCCCTGGTACGTGCTGGTCGGCACCATCGTCGTCGAGCTGGCGGTCGGCGCGGCGGTCGGCCTGCTGGTCGGCAGGCTCGGCGCGTACGCGGTGCGCCGGGTCGCGCTGCCCTCCTCCGGCCTGTACCCGATCGCGGTGCTGGCGCTGATCGTCCTCGCCTACGCGGGCGGCGCGCTGCTGCACGCCTCCGGCTTCCTCGCCGCCTACCTCGCCTCGGTGGTCCTCGGGAACTCCAAGCTGCCGCACGGCCCCGCGGTGCGCGGCTTCGCCGACGGGCTGGCCTGGATCGGGCAGATCGGCATGTTCGTGCTGCTCGGCCTGCTGGTCACGCCCGCCACCATGGGCTCGGCCGTCGTGCCGGGCCTGGTGGCCGGCGCGGTGCTGGTGTTCGTGGCCCGGCCGCTGTCGGTGCTGCTGACCCTGACGCCGTTCCGGGTCCCCTGGCGGGAGCAGGCGCTGCTGTCCTGGGCCGGGCTGCGCGGCGCGGTGCCGATCGTGCTCGCCACCATCCCGCTGGTGACCGGCGCGACCGACGCCCAGCACCTGTTCAACGTGGTCTTCATCCTGGTCGTGGTCTTCACCCTGCTCCAGGGCCCGACCCTGCCGCTGGTCGCCAGGTGGCTGCGGATCGGCGAGGGCGACATCGGCCAGGACCTGGGCATCGAGTCCGCCCCGCTGGAGAAGCTGCACGGCTACCTGCTGTCCGTCCAGCTCTCCCCCGGCTCCCGGATGTCCGGCGTCGAGGTCTCCGAACTACGGCTGCCCAAGGGCGCCGCCGTCACCCTGGTGGTCCGCGAGGGCGCCAGCTTCGTGCCGGACCGGATGACGGTGCTGCGCGAGGGCGACGAACTGCTGGTGGTCACCACCGACGAGGTCTCCGAGGCCGCCGAGCGCCGGCTGCGCGCCGTCGACCAGGGCGGCAAGCTCGCCGGGTGGCTGCACAACGCGGGGAGTTCACGCGCCGGCGGCCGCAAGGCGCCTTCCGAAGCCAGGAAGAAGGCGCACTGAACCGCTAAGCTGAAGGGCAGAACACCCTGATACGCCCAGATCCACCCTGATTTTCCGTACCTGCCTGATGCAGAGTCGGCGCGACCGCTCGGCGGCCGGGCCCCGCGGCACCCCGCCCGGGCCCGGTAACAACCCCGGTCGACGCGCGAGAGGACGACTCTCGGCGCCGGACCGGTCCACCGAGACCGCGGGTCCCGCGCTACCAGGCGGCAGAGAGGACCGACCGTGGCGGCCCGCCGACCGGTCGACGACCCCACCCCCCACGGCACCGGCTACGGCGCGCTGCTGCGCACCCCCCGGGCCGGCACGTTCCTGCTCCCCGCGCTGGTCGCCCGGCTGCCGTACGCCATGCTCAGCCTGGGCGTCGTGCTGCTGGTCCACCAGTCCACCGGCTCCTACGGCCTGGCCGGCGCGGTCGCCGCGGTCGCCGCCGTCGCCCAGGCGCTGGTCGGCCCGCAGACCGGCCGGCTCGCCGACCGGCACGGCCAGGCCGCCGTCCTGGTGCCCGCCGTGGTGGTGCACGCCCTCGCGGTCGCCGCGCTGATCGCGCTGGTCCGCTCCGACGCCCCCGACTGGACGCTGTTCCTGGCCGCCGCGCCGGCCGGCGCCGCCGTGCCGCAGGTCGGCGCGATGGTCCGGGCCCGCTGGGTGCACCGGCTGGAGGAGCGGCCCGCCCTGCTGAACACCGCGTTCGCCTTCGAGTCCGTCACCGACGAGTTCACCTTCGTGGTCGGCCCGATGCTGGCCACCGGCATCGCCACCCTGGCCGACCCGGCCGTCGGGCTCGCCACCGAGGCCGCCCTCACCCTGCTCGGCGGCCTGGCCTTCGCCGCCCGCCGCGACACCGCGCCCGCGCCCACCGGCCCCGCCGCCCCCGGCGACCGGCGCGCCTCCGCGCTGGCCTCCCCCGGCGTCCGGCTGCTGGCCGGCGCCTTCCTCGGCCTCGGCACCGTCTTCGGCACCCTCCAGGTCTCCATCACCGCCTTCGCCCAGGACGCCGGCGCCGAGGGGCTCAGCGGCCTGGTCTACGGCCTGTTCGCGGCCGGCTCGATGATCGCCGGCGTGCTCTACGGGCTCGTCCCGTGGCGCAGCGGCGCCGCGCGGCGGATGGTCGCCTGCTACGCCCTGCTGGTGCTCGGCTGCTCCACCCTGTGGGCGATGCCCAACCTGGCCGCGCTGGCCGCCGCCGGGCTGTTCTGCGGGCTGGCCATCGCGCCCACCCTGATCACCGGCTACACCCTGGTCGAGACCCTGGTCGCGGCCGGCGCCAAGACCGAGGCGTTCACCTGGCTCACCGGCGCGATCGGCCTCGGCCTGGCGCTCGGCTCCACCGCCGCCGGACAGCTGATCGACCGCTCCGGCGCCCCGCTCGGCTTCACCGTCGCGCTGGCCGGCTCCGGCCTCGGCCTGGTGGCGCTCGTCACGATGCGCCGCCTGCTGCTCGCCCCGGCGTCCGCGCCCCGTACCGTGGCACGGGGAGGCGCCGTCCACGAGGAGGCGGTCGGGGCGGCCCCGCGCGGCTGAGCCGCTGGACTCCACCAGCGGAATGCCGCATCATGGACCGTCGTTAGCACTCATGGCGTGAGAGTGCCAGGGGGAGTGACAGGAGGAAGCGGAAAGTGCCCACGTACCAGTACCAGTGCACCGAGTGCGGCAACGGCCTCGAGGCGGTGCAGAAGTTCAGCGACGACGCGCTGACCACGTGCCCCGACTGCCAGGGGAAGCTGCGCAAGGTCTTCTCCGCCGTGGGCGTGGTCTTCAAGGGCTCCGGCTTCTACCGCACCGACAGCCGCTCCAGCTCCAGCAGCTCGGTGAGCGGTTCGTCGTCGACGGCGTCGAGCTCCTCCACCTCGTCCTCCTCGACCTCCGGCGGCAGCGGCTCCGCCCCCGCCACGAGCTCGACGAGCTCCGCCGGCTCGGCGTCCACCGCGAGCTGACACCCCCGCGCCACCGCGCTCTCCGCGGAGCCCCCGTCCGGCCGTGCCGGGCGGGGGCTCCGTGCCGTCCGGGGCGGGGCGGCCCGGGGGGCCGGTCACGGGGGTTCCTCCGGACGGCGGGGACCGGGTGGTCACGGGAGTTCCGCCGGACGGAGCAGCGGTTCACCCGCCGGGGTGAGGCCGGTTCTCCACAGGGCGGGGTTTTCCACAGGGTGGGGAAATCCGCGGGACGGGCGGGCCGGCCGGGCGCAGGATGGCTGCCGCGGTCCCGCCCGGGGCCGTGCCGTCCGACCGGAAGGACCCCCGCCGTGACCTCCTCCGTGCTGCCCCCGCTGCCCGCCGTCCTGGTGCCGCCGCGCCGCGCGGTGCCCGATTTCCCGCCGATCCGGGCCACCGCGCGGGGCCGCCACCGCGTGCGGGGCGCGCTGCTGGGGCGCCCGGGCCCGGTGGCCGCGGGTGCGCTCGCGCTGGCCGCCGCGCTGCTCTGGGGCGCCCCGCCGCCCGCGCCGCCGCCGGGGGCCGGGCCCGCCCCGGGGGCGGCCGGCTGCCCGCTGGCGTCAACCTGACGCCGCCGGATTCACCCGTGACCTTCGCGGGCGTCCGCCGTTCGACGCGGCATGAAAGGCTTCAAGGAATTCCTGCTCCGCGGCAACGTGGTGGACCTGGCCGTCGCCGTCGTCATCGGCGCGGCCTTCACCAACGTCGTCAACGCGTTCGTCAAGGGCGTGATCAACCCGCTGGTCGGTCTGTTCGGCACCAAGGACCTGGCCGCCTACAGCTCCTGCCTCAAGGGCCCGTGCGAGGTGGACGCCGCCGGCAACGTCACCACGGGCATCTTCATCCTGTGGGGCTCGGTGCTCAGCGCCGCGCTCAGCTTCCTGATCACCGCCGCCGTCGTGTACTTCCTGCTGATCCTGCCGATGAACCACTTCATGCGGAAGCGCAAGTCGGTGGAGGAGGAGGCCCTGGAGGCCGAGGCGAAGGAGGTCGAACTGCTCACCGAGATCCGCGACGCGCTGGTCCGCCGCGGCTGACCGCCGCCCGGTCCGTCCCGCGCGCTCCTACTTCTGGCCGTGGTGCGGGGGCCGCTGGCTGCGGTACCAGTCCAGCCCCCGCTCCCCCGCCGGCTCGCCCCAGCCGCGGTCGGTGTCGTCGGAGGTCTGCTGCTCGAACGGGTCCTTGAAGACCAGTCGGGGCACGGGCCGCCGCTCGGCGGGGGCAGCGTCGGGCGTGGCGTCGGAGGAGGTCATGCCCCCCACTGTAGGGCCGCCGGGCGGACCGGCGGGGGCGCGGCCGTCCGCACCCCCGGCGCCGCTCCGGCCCGGCCGCGCGGTCACGCGGCCTCGAAGCCGGCGTGGTCGGCGATCTTCTTCAGCTCCGCGAGGGCGTGCTTCTCGATCTGGCGGATCCGCTCGCGGGTGAGGCCGTGCTGCTTGCCGACCTCGGTGAGGGTGCGCTCCCGGCCGTCCTCCATGCCGTAGCGGCTGCGGATGATGGAGGCGGTGCGGTCGTCGAGGCGGCCGATCAGGCCGTCCAGCTCCTCGCGGCGCAGCATCACCATGACCGCGTCCTCCGGGGAGACCGCGCCGGTGTCCTCCACCAGGTCGCCGAACTGGGTCTCGCCCTCGTCGTCGACCGACATGTTGAGGCTGACCGGGTCGCGGGCCCAGTCCAGCACGTCCTTGACCCGCTGCTCGGTGGTGTCGAGCTCGGCGGCGATCTCCGCCGGGTCGGGCTCGCGGCCGAGCTCCTTGGCCTTCTCGCGCTGGACCTTGCGGATCCGGCCGAGCTCCTCGACCAGGTGCACGGGCAGCCGGATGGTGCGGGACTGGTCGGCGATCGAGCGGGTGATCGCCTGCCGGATCCACCACGTCGCGTAGGTGGAGAACTTGAAGCCCTTGGAGTAGTCGAACTTCTCCACGGCGCGGACCAGGCCGGCGTTGCCCTCCTGGATCAGGTCGAGCAGCGGGAGGCCGCTGCGCGGGTAGCGGCGGGCGACGGCGACGACCAGGCGCAGGTTGGAGCGGATGAAGACGTCCTTGGCGCGCTCGGCGTCCTCGGCTATCGCCCGCAGCTCCTCGGTGCCGACGCCGTCGAGGGCCTCGTCCTCGTCGAGCAGGTGCTGGGCGAAGACCCCGGCCTCGATGCGCAGGGACAGCTCGACCTCCTCGGCGGCGTCGAGCAGGGGCGTCCTGGCGATCTCGTCGAGGTACATGCCGACCAGGTCACGATCGGCTTCGAAGTTGGTCGGACGGGCGGTGCGGGTCCGATCGGCCCTGTCGCGAACGACGGCACGGGTGGCCATGCTTGCTCCCTCACTGACGCTGCCGGGCGCGCTCCGATCCGCCGCTCGGCACAACCGTGTGGGCCGTTCGTGGCTCACACGTAACGATCCAACGCACAGAAATCGGACAACATTCCCAAGTAGCTCAGTTTTCCGTTGGTGATGCAGTATCCTGGCGGTTTTCATCGGCCGGTACACGCAGCGTGACGCCGGGTGCACGCCGGGCGTCCACCGCCCGCCTCCACGGACGGCCGCCCGTCGGCACCGGATCGGTACCGGACCTTCGCCGCATATCCGCACAACCGATGCGCAATCGCTATCGCACCAAAGTCGGTTCGCCGCCCGGCGCTGGGAAGGTGTCTGTCATGCACCAGTCCAACGACCCCGGGGCCGGGAGCGCCGGCCGCGCCGCGGCCCGTCCCCGGGTACAACGCGCGAGGGCGCTCCGTTGTGCCTGGCCCGCCCTGGCGGGGGCGTCGGGCTTCGCGGTGCTGCTGGTGCTGGTGCGGACCGGCTGGACGCCGCTGGCCCGGCTGGACCGCGGCTGGGTGGAGGCGCTGCACCGCTGCGCGCTGCGGCACCCGGTGGGGACGGCGGCCACCCAGACGCTGGCCGACCTGGGCGCGCCCTGGGTGATGCGGACCCTGCTCGGCGCGGTCGCGCTCCGGCTGTGGGTGCTGGGCGCCCGGACGCTGGCCCTCTGGGCGGCCGGCGCCACCGCGCTGGCCTGGGCCGTGGCCGCCGCCGGCCGGGCGCTGGCCGGCCGGGCCCGGCCGCATTTCGCCGACCCGGTGGCGCTCGGCTCCGGGACGTCCTTCCCGTCCGGGCACGCGCTGGCCTCCGCGGTGACCTGCGGCGCGCTGCTGCTGCTGGTGTGGCCGCGGGTCGAGCGGCCGCTGCGGGCGGTGGCCGGCGCCGCCTCGGCGCTGGCCGTCGCGGCGGTCGGCTGGACCGTGGTCGCCCTGGGCGTGCACTGGCCGAGCGACGTGCTGGCGGGCTGGGCGGCGGCGGTCGCGGTGCTGGCCGGGACGGCGCTGGCGGTGGAGCTGTGCCGGCCGGGCCGGCTCGGCCGGGACGCCCGGCTGCTGCGCCGGCGGACCGGCCCCCGGGTGCAGCGGGTGCTGGCCCCGCCGCTGCCGCCGGTGGAACCCGCCGGGGAGCGCGATCCGGGCCGCTCCTGACGGACCGTGAGCAACGTCACACCGCGTTGCCCGCATCCTCCGCGCGGGGGAACGCCGCAGTCGGCATTCCGCGTGTTTCCGGGCGCAAACGGCGTTCTCCGGGCGCTGCGGCGGGGCCCCCGGGAGCGCCGCGACCGGCCCGGACGGCCGGACGGGCGGCACCCGGCTCCCCATCGGGTGCCGAAGTGGGGCAGACTTCTGCGGCTGGTGCACCGCTACCGGCAGGCGGAGCGCGGGCCAGGACCGCAGCTCCCGCACTCACCCACGCAGCGCCGGACGGGCACCGATCGACGGGGGGTCCGATGACCATGCACACCGCGGACGGCTCCGGCGACCCGTACCGACCGCAGGGCGGACCGCACCACCCCCCGCCCGGCGACCCGTACCAGGCGCAGCCGCAGCCGCAGTCACACCCGCAGCACCCGCAGCAGCACCCGCAGTCGCAGTCGCAGGACCAGCCGACCATGCAGCTCGGCCGGATCCCCGCGACCGCGCTCGACCAGCCCTGGCCGCCGTACCCGCCGCAGGCCGCCCCGCCGGTCCCGGCGCAGGGGCCCGGGCTGCCGGTGCCGCCGCCGCGGGCGGGTGGGGAACGGGCGGCCGAGCCGCCCGCCGCCGGGAAGCCGGCCTCCACCGGGCGCAACGGCCTGATCATGGCGCTCGGTTCACTGGCCTCCCGGGCGCTCGGCTTCGTGCGCAGCGCGGTGATCGTGGCGGCGCTGACCAACGGCCCGGTCGGCGAGGCGTTCAACGTGGCGAACTCGCTGCCGAACATCGTCTACATGATGCTGATCGGCGGCGCGCTGGCCTCGGTGTTCGTGCCCGAGCTGGTGCACGCGATGCAGACCCACCAGGACGGCGGCACGGCCTACACCGACCGGCTGCTGACCCTGTGCGGCGTGATCCTGGTGGTGCTGACGGTCGGCGCGTTCCTGTTCGCCCCGCAGATCGTCGACCTGTACTCGGAGTTCGAGGGCGCCCAGCGCGAGCTGGCGATCGACTTCGCCCGGTACTGCCTGCCGCAGATCTTCTTCTACGGCGTGTTCACCCTGCTCGGGCAGGTGCTGAACTCCCGCGACCGGTTCGGCGCCATGATGTGGACGCCGGTGCTGAACAACGTCGTCGCGATCGGCGTGTTCGGCGCCTACCTGGTGATCGGCCGGCACGCCTACCAGGTCGGCGACGTGACCGACGGGGACACCCTGCTGCTCGGCCTCGGCTCGACCCTGGGCATCGTGGTGCAGGCCGCCGCCCTGTTCCCCTCGCTGCGCTCCTCCGGCTTCCGCTTCCGGCCCCGCTTCGACTGGCGCGGCGCCGGCCTGACCCGGCCGCTGCGCTCGGCGGGCTGGGCGCTGCTGCTGGTGGTCGCCACCCAGCTGTCCTTCGCGGTGATCACCAGCCTGGGCACCGGCGCGGGCCGGCAAGCGCACGACGCGGGGATCGCCGGCGGCCACGGCTACTCCGCCTACGCCAACGCCTACCAGCTGTTCGTCGTCCCGCAGGGCGTCATCACCATCTCGCTGGTGACGGCGCTGCTGCCGGGCATGTCGCGGGCCGCGACGGCGGGCGACTACCGGAAGATCGGCGAGGACCTGTCGGGGATGCTGCGCTCCTCGGCCGCGATGATCGTCACCGCCTCGGTGCTGTTCCTGGCCCTGGCCCCGCAGATCGCGATGGCCGCGTACGGCTACGGCTCCGGCCCCACCGTGCACGCCGACGCGATGGTCGTCGCCTCGCTGCTGATGGCCTTCTCGATCGGCCTGCCCGCGTTCTGCGCGCAGTACGCGCTGGCCCGCGGCTTCTACGCGATGAGCGACGCCCGCACCCCGTTCTGGCTGACCCTGGTCACCACCGGCACCAACGCGCTGATGTGCTGGGTCGCGTACGAGACGCTGCCGCTGCGCTACAAGGTCGTCGGCATGGCCTTCGCGCACACCACGGCCGCCGTGGTCTCGGTCGCGGTGACCGGCGCCGCGCTCGGCCGCCGGCTCGCCAAGGGCGCGCCCGCCGCGCCCGCGCCGGTGCCGGCGCCCCGCCCGGACAGCACCATGGTGCTGCGCACCGACGCCTTCGCCCCGGGCGCGGGCGCCACCGTCGACCTGGGCGTGCGCCGGCCCGGCCGCCGGGGCAGCGGGCTGGAGGGCGGCCGGCTGGTCGTCCTGCACGTCGGCCTGGTGCTGGCCTGCGCCCCGGGCGCGCTGGCCGCGCACTGGCTGGCCGGCCGCTTCGGCGAGGGCCTGTTCGGCAGCCTGGCCGGCCTGGCCGCCGGTTCGCTCGCCGTGCTGCTCTCGCTCTTCCTGCTCGCCCGCCCGCTGGGCGTCGGCGCCTCGGTGGCCCCGTTCGCCCGCAAGCTGCGCATCCCGTACCCGACCCCGGCGCCGACCAGCGGCAAGCACCGCCGCTGACGGCGGTGCCCGTCTAGGCCGGGGCGTCCTCGGCGGCTTCGAGCCAGCCGAGGGCGGCGACCTGGATGCCGGCCTGGAAGCGGCTGCGGGCGTCCATCCGGATCATCAGGTCGGCCATCATCCGGCGGACGGTGCGCAGGGAGACGCCGAGGCGCTGGCCGGCGCGCTCGTCGGTGAGGCCTTCGGCGAGGAGGCGGAGGAGTTCGCGTTCCTGGCCGGTGAGGCCGCGGGGGTCGCGCTGGGGGCTCTCGCCGAGCGGGCGGGCGTGTTCCCAGACCTGCTCGAAGAGGGCGCGCAGGGCGGCGACCACGCCGGGGCTCTGCAGGAGGGCGGCGCCCTTGCGGGGGTCGTCGGGGTCGATCGGGACGATGGCGGTGGCGTTGTCGACGACGATCATGCGCAGCGGGAGGGTGGGGGTGGTGCGGACGGCGCCGCCGAGGCCGTGCAGCCAGCGGGCGTACTGGACGGTGGCGGGGTCGTTGCGGACGCTGTCCTGGTAGACGGTGCGCATCCGGACGCCGCGTTCCAGGGTCTCCTGGTCGAGGGCGCGGCTGGCCTCCATGACGGGGGCGGGCTGCGGGCCGCCGGGGGCGAAGGCGAGGACTTCGGCGGTGGCGTCGGAGGCGAGCTGGATCAGCCGGTCGCGGACCTGGTCGAGGCTGGAGAGCAGTTCGATGCCGCGGTGGTCGCCGGCGCCGGGGGCGTGGATGCTGGCGTACTCGGCGATCAGGCCGGCCATCGCGGCGCGGCTGCGTTCGGCCTCGCGCTGGCGGCGGGCCTCCTCGGCCTCGTGGTGGGCGAGCAGGGTGGCGAGGCCGCGTTCGGGGTTGACGGCGCGCCAGCGGGTGCCGCAGCTGGTGGGGCGGGTGAGGGCGAGGTCGGCGAGCCGGTCGAGGGCGTCGCCGACCTCGGCCTCGGTGGAGTCGAGGTGGCCGGCCAGGCCGCCGGTGTCGAGGTCGGGGTGGAGCAGCATGGCCCGGTAGACCGCCTCGCCGAACGCGTCCAGCCCGATCGGGCCGCCGGCGGTCAACGGCCGGACTTCCGCGCGCTCCGCCCGGTGTCCGTTCGCGTGGTTCTGCCCATGTCGCTGCCTCCCGCGCGCGCCGGGTCTCGGCGCGGCCCCCGGATTCTCGCTGGTGTCCCGCTGCCTCCGGCTGACGGGGCGTCACTGTGCGCCCACCGACGGCGAGAAGAAGCGGCTTGCGGAGATTCTGTCGCACTGGTGGGCGAGGAGTGAAGAGTGCCGGGCAACTGTCATATTCGTGCCAGGCGGGGATGTGACACCCGCCGGGCGCCCCGGATCGGGGCGGGGTTTGTCACGCTGGGGAGATGTACGCGATCCGTCTGGAGCTGGTTGCGCCGCCCGCCGGGGGCGGGTGCGCGGAGTCCGCCGGGGCCGGCCCGGTGCGGGCCGCGCTGCTCCGGCTGCCGTTGGACGGGGCCCGGGTGTGCCACGTCCGGGTGCGGGAGCGGGCGGACGGGCTGGCGGCGGTGTGCTTCCTGACCGCGCCCTCGCTGCTGGCGGCGGAGCGCGCGCTGCGGGCGGGCGGGGCGGCCCTGGTGGGGCCGGACGGGCCGCTGGGCGGCTGGTCGGTGGCGCTGTGCGAGGCGGACCCGTGGATCGCGCTGGGCCGCTGGCAGGACCGCGCCCACCGCTGACGGTCGGGGCGGCGAGCTGTCCTCAGAGTGTCACGGCACTCTGGTGCCAGCTCCGGCTACTGACACGGAGGTGCCATCGGGAGCACTCTCGTTGTTGTCGGCAGGACGACGGAGCGGGAACCGCGGGAGCAGCCCCCGGCGGGGGACGCGGACCGCACCGGACGCCTGGCGACGGCTCTTCACCACGCTCCCCGGTGGCAGCCCGGGGATCAGCCGAACGCGAGAGGATCGGGCACTCCCATGTCGCTGAACATCCGTTTTGTCGCGATTGCCGTACTTGGTGCACTCACCGTGGGCGGGGTCGCCACCGCCGCCGAACTGGCCGGGCCGGCCCGCCCGGCGACCGTGGTGACGGCCGACGCGGTGGTCGCGGACGGCCCGCAGCAGCCCACCGACGCGGGTGCGCAGTCGTCCGTGGTCGGCCCCGGCGTGACCGACCCGACCCCGGTGCCGTCGGGCAGCCCGACCCCGACCGCCACCCCGTCCGGCCCGCAGCTGTCGGGCACCTGGGGCTGGGGCTGATCGAGCCGGAACGGACCGGGGAGGCGCACGGATGACGACCGCACTGGAACGCCCGCTGGGGCAGCGGGTCACGACGGACCGGTTCCCGCTCGCGGGGACGGGGGCGGGGACGGTGGCGGCGGTGGCGGTGGCGGCGACCAGGATCCTGCTGGTCGACGGGCAGCACCTGTTCCGCTCGGGCCTGGGGGCCCTGCTGGACCGGGAGGAGGACCTCGCGGTGGTCGCCGAGGCGGCCGGCGCCGAGGAGGCCTCGGTGGCGGCCGCCCGGGTGCGGCCCGCGCTGGCGGTGCTGGGCCTGGAGCCCGAGCAGGCGGACGGCGCGGCGCTGGCCCGCCAGGTGCAGCAGGCGGCGCCCGGCGCGGCGGTGCTGCTGCTGGTGCCGGCCCTGCCGCGGACGGCGGAGTCGCGGCGGGCGCTGGTGGAGGGCGCGGCCGGGGTGCTGGTGAAGGACGTGCAGGCGCCGGCGCTGATCGCGGCGGTGCGCGAACTGGCCCGCGGCGGCCGGGTGTACGACCCCCGGCTGGTGCTGGACGTGGTGCGGGCCGGGCAGGCCGGTCCGCTGAGCCGCCGGGAGCTGGCGGTGCTGGGCGAGATCGCCGAGGGCAGCACGGTGCGGGAGGCGGCCGCGGCGCTGTCGCTCTCGCCGGGGACGGTGCGCAACTACGTCTCGGCGGCGATCGCCAAGACCCGGGCGCGCAACCGCTGCGACGCGATCCGGATCGCCCGCGAGTGCGGCTGGCTGTGACCGCGAGGACGTCCCGGAGGAACGCAGGCTCGCCGACGACCCGTCAGATTCCCGCTGATGGGTCGCAGGCGTGCCCGCTCGCGTGCGCTCAGAAGTTCTCGCCGAAGCCCTCCCCGCCGCGGGCGGCGGCCACCACGTCGGCGAAGCCGTGCGCGGTGCGCGGCACGCCGTCGGGCCGGCTGCCGATCAGGAACTCGCCGACCGAGGACTCGGCGGTCCAGTCCAGGCCGAGCGCGCGGGCGGCGGCGTCGGTGTCGCCGGAGCCGAGGCCGCAGGGGGCCAGGCCCATCGCGGTGGCCACCAGGTAGAGCGTCTGGTAGAGCACGCCGACGTGCTTGAGGGTGAGGGCGTACGCGATCTGGCTGTACTTCCAGGAGAGCCGGCCGAACCGGCTGGTGACGGTGAGCAGCACCTGCGGGTCGACGGTGCAGGCGGTGGCGCGCCAGGCGGCGGTCACCAGTTCGCTGAACGCGGCCTCCTCGCCGGGGTGTTGGAACGGGCGGGGGCGCAGCCGGTGGGCGGCGGCGTCGTAGCGGTAGACGCCGGGCTCCAGGCCGACGCACTTGACCACCGAGAGGTAGACCTCCAGTTCGCCGGTGGCGCCGCCGGCCGGGTAGGGGCGTTCGACGCCGTCGTAGCCGTGCGGGTCGGCGGGGTCGCCGGGGATGACGCGGCGGACCCGGGCCACCCGGTAGAGCAGTTCGGCGAGTTGGTCGACCGTCACCGGGGTGTCGGCGTAGCTGCGCACCGAGCGGCGGCCTTCGAGGACCTCGCTGAGCGCCGGGTCGCGGGCGACCACGGTGTCCCAGTCCGGGACGGGCAGGTCGATGCCCTCGCCCTCCTCGCGGGCGCCGGGGGTGGAGACGGCGGGCAGCTGCGGGACGTCCTGGTGGGCGAAGACGCCGCCGGTGGGGTAGTCGTGCCGGCCGGGGCGGCTGCGGGAGTGGAACAGCAGGTCGTGGAAGTCCCAGAGCGGGGCCTCGGCGCCCTGTCCGGCGTCCAGGAAGCCGCCGCCGGCCAGCAGTCCGGCCAGGGCCTCGCCCTCGGCGGGGCTCAGGCCGGCGAGCAGCGCGGCCTCGGCGGCGGTGCGGGAGGTGCTGAGCGCCGCGACGAAGGCGCCGGCGGCGGCCTGGTGCAGGGCGAGGCGGAACGGCGCCATGGGCGATTCGAGGACGCAGCTCTCGCCGTCGACGCCCTGGCCGTCGGGCAGGCGGCGCAGGTAGGCGAACCGGGAGAGCACCAACCGGCCGGTGGGGCGGGCGAATCCGGGCAGTGCGGCGGAGCGGGCGATCGGGACGGCGGTGGCCAGCGGGGTGCCGAGCGGGCCGGCCACGGTGGTGGTGACCAGGTACGGGAAGCGTTCGAGCAGCTTGAGCAGCCGGACGTGGTCGAGCGCCAGCAGGTCGAGGTCGGCGTCGGTGCGGGTGAGGTCGAGCAGCGCGGCGACGGTGCGCTCGCCGAGCGCGTGGACGCGCTGGCGGCCCCACGGGTGGGCGAGTTCGACGTCGGCGCCCTGGGCGGTGACCTCGACCTCGGGTCGCAGCCGGAGCAGGCGGCGCAGCGGGTGGTGGCCCCCGGTGGCGGGGGCGGGTGGCAGGGTGTCGATGACGGTCATGGTGTACCTCCCCGGAGGGGCGGGACGGCCGGGCCCGGCCGTCCCGCGTGTGCGGTCAGATGAAGATCGGGATCGGGTTGAGCTCGCTCTCCGGGGTCGGGGTGTCCAGCCAGCCGAGCCGGACCGGGACGTCGTAGAGCCGGCCGGGCGCGAACCTGGCCCAGAAGTGCCGCATGCCGGGGACGATCACCCGGGCGACGGGCAGCCCCACGTCGGGGCGGGTCTGGTCGGCGACCAGGAACTCCATGCCGCGGTCCTCGACGATCCTCTGGACGAGGGCCAGGTCGTCGGCGAGGTCGGCGCCCGCGAGCGGGAGCCAGCTGGCGGGGGTGGAGCGCGGGGCGTTCGGGTCGGGCAGCAGGTAGGGCTGGTTGGCGACGGTGGCGGTGGTCCACCAGGCCTTCTGCTCGGGGTCGGCGCCCGCGTAGGTGACCCGGCCGTGCTCGTCGCCGGCCACCGGGCCGAGGAACTGGTTCATCTCGGTGAGGGCGCGGGTGAGCGCGATGTGCGGGTCGAGGTGGGCGCCGAACGCGATCAGCACGTCCTCGTTGGTGCCGTCGCCCGCGTCGGTCCGGCGGGAGAACGCGCCGACCACCGGGATGCCGAAGTCGGCGGTCAGGTCGAGCGCCCAGATCTCCCGGCGCAGGCCGCGGTAGACCTCGCGGAGCTGGTCGACGTACGGGTCGCCGAAGGCGTCGAGGTCGACGGCGGGGCGCTGGACGCGGTTGTACCACCAGAGCGCGACGGCGTCCCGTTCGACGAGTTCCAGGAAGCCCTGGAGGACGGCGTCCTCGAAGGAGGTGCCGGCCGCGCAGCCGTTGGAGTCGCCGGCGGCGTAGAACCGGCCGCTGTGCCGGTAGCCGTAGTACATCGCCTGGGTGGGCAGCCAGCGGTGCCGCTGCTCGGTGAGCGACCAGGCCGGGGACCACTCGATCGGGTCGTCGGCGCGGAACGGCACCGGGACGATGTTGAACATCGACTGCTTGACGTTCCAGCGGTCGCGCTCGGCGTACTGCCTGGCGGAGTAGAGCAGGGTGCGCTCGGGGTGGATCGCGGCGTCGCCGAGTTCGGCGTAGGTGGCGGTGCGGCGGGCCTCGTCGCCCTGGAAGACGCCGGAGAAGCGCTCCATCGCCTCGCCGAGCGCGGAGGCCCGGGCCTGCACGTCGGTGCGGCCCTTGCCGCAGCTGACCGAGCGCAGGCCGGTGCGCAGCTGCTTGAGGTCGCCGCTCTGCCGGGACAGGTTCTGCCCGGAGACGTAGACCCGCAGGCCGGTGGGGGTGCGGGCGGCGGGGACCAGGGTGGTGACCACGCCGGTGATCGGGCTGAGCTGGGGGCGGTACTTCTCCAGCATGTCCTCGGGCGAGGCGGAGCGGTGGCCGCCGTCGGCGGTGAACGCCTTGGGGCGGGACTCGAAGGCGACGGGCGCCAGTTGGCGCCTGGACACCATCGCGTCGTCGCCGCAGGACGGGCACTGCGGGCGGCGCACCAGGACGTGCTTCTCGCTCTCCAGCAGCACGGTGTCCAGGGTGGTGACGGCGGGCCGCTCCGGGCGGGCGCCGGCCAGCCACTTGGCGGTCTCCAGGGCGGCGAGCTGGGTGCCCAGGGCCAGGGTGGCGGGCAGGTGGGCGCCGGCGGTGGAGATCGGCTCGTCCTGGCCGAGGCGGTGCTGGAGGTAGCTGAGCGACTGCCGGTTGGCGGAGAGCCGGTGGGCCAGGCACTCCCAGCAGCCGGACCCCTCGGTGCCGCCGGCGTCCGGTTCGAACACCGGGCCGACCCAGACGATCGAGCCGACCGGGCGGGCCAGCAGCCAGGGGCGGCCGTCGGCGAGCGCCCGCCGGTTGCGTTCGGCCAGGCCGGGGTGGAGGTAGTCCTCGGTGAGCGCGACGGTGAAGGCGGCGTCCTGGTCGACGGTGACGCCCGCGGCGGCGAGCGCGGCCAGGAACGGCGCGGGGTCGAGCTCGCCGTGCACCTCGATCCGGACGGTGGCGCCGCGCAGCGCGGTCATCGCGGCGTCGCCGTCCTGCCCGGCCATCTCGAAGAAGGCCGCGCCGGGGCGGTCGGTGGCGGGGTCGGCGGCGGTGACCCAGCCGCCGGCCCGGAGCTTGTCGACGCCCGCGCCGACCTTGTCGGCGGGGACGACGCCGTCGAGGGCGGCGCCGATCTGCTCGGCGGTGCGGGTGCCGTCCAGCAGCGGGGCGAGGGCCTGGGCGAGCGTGCCGTCGACCACCGAGACACCGCGCTCGGAGACCAGGTAGACGGCCTCGCCGTCGACCACGTACGGGGTGAAGTGGCGCTTGAAGCCGATGAGTTCGGACATGGCGGGTACTCCTCGAAGCGGCGCGCGGTCAGCGCAGGGTGGCGAGCGGGGCGGCGGAGGCGTCGTGCAGGCGCAGCAGCAGCAGGCCGACGGCGACGGTGCCGTCCAGCGCGCCGAGGTTGACGGCGTCGTGCGCGGCCCGGTCCGGGAACCAGGTGCCGTGCAGGCGGTGGCGGGTGAGCAGTTCGCGGACCATCAGGGCGGCGGCCTCGCGGCCGTCGTAGAACGGGCCGTCGAGCAGCGCCTCGGCCTCTTCCGGCAGGGTGTGCACCAGGCCGGCCTCGGCGGCGGTGAGCGCCTCGGTGGCGGCGGAGAGCAGGGCGCGGCCGGTGAGGGCGGCGAGGGCGGGGCCGGTGACGGGCGGGGCGAGCGCGCCGAGGTCGTCCTGGTCGACGGCGTCGGCGCCGAGCGAGACGGCGGTGTCCAGGCAGGCGAGCCGGCCGGACCGGGTGCCGGTGTCGAAGCGGTGGGCGTGCAGCCGGGCCCGGACGGACTCGGGGTCGGCGAGCAGCGCGGGGGCTTCGGCGAGGGTGCGGGCGAGCGCGGCGGCGATCGAGTCGGTGCCGCCGGGGACGAGCTCCTGGAAGTCGAACGGGGTGTGCTCGTCGGCGAGTTGGTCGAGCGCGCCGGCGGCCAGGACGCGGATCGCCTGGTCGGTGTCGGCGTGGCCGCCGCCGGCGGCGCGGCGCAGTCGCAGCAGGTTGAGCAGCAGGCCGGCGGTGCCGAGCGGGACGTCGCCGTGCGGGGTCCGCATCGGGCGGCCGGGGCGGCTGGAGGCGGATTCGGCGACCGACATCGCGCCGGGCACCAGGGCCTGCGCGGCGGTCAGGAAGTCGGCCTCGCCGAGCAGCAGGCCGCCGCGGGCCAGGCCGTGGATGATCGCGCCGGGGCCGAAGAAGCCGCCGGGGACGGGCGCGCCGGAGGCCAGCCGGGAGTCGCCGGCGAAGGCGAAGGCCTTGGGTTCGGCCGGGTCGATCAGCGCGGCGGCCTCGGCGAGCAGGGCGTGCGCGGCGCGGTGGAAGCGCGGTTCGCCGGTGGCGGACCAGAGTTCGGCGAGGTAGAGGGCGATGCCGAGGGTGCCGGAGGTCAGGTCGGGGCCGAGCACCTCGACCTGGCGCAGGCCGGTGCCGGGGTACCAGCCCTGGGCGACCCAGCCGGTGCCGCGCCGGGCGGCCAGGATCCGGTCGCCGATCGCGACGGCCTCGGCCAGCAGCTCGCCGGGGGCGGCCGGTTCGGCGGCGGCCGGCGGCCGGGCCGGCCCGGCGCTCTCCTCGGTGCCGGCCCGGGCGGCGTCCACGCAGCCGGAGAGCACCGCGACGTGGGTGTCCAGGTCGAAGCCGTCGAGTTCGGCGACCCGCTGCTGCAGGCGCTGCCAGCCGGTGGAGCGGAAGTGGCCGGGGATCTCGCGGCCGTCGGCGGTGAACACCGAGGAGGAGGTGGTCAGCGAGCGGAAGAACGGGATGTCCAGGGTGCGGAAGGAGTCGAGCTCGGCGAGCACCACCTCCAGCAGGTCGCCGCGGTCCGGGTCGCCGGAGCGGGCGGTGACGGCGCCGCGCAGGGCGCCCGCGATGACGGTCTCCCGGGTCGCGCCGTCGTCCAGCGCGAGCGGGCTGGTGGAGGCCCGCAGGATCTTGTAGCCGTCCCAGGTGTGGCGCCAGATGTAGCGCACCCAGACGCCCCGGAACCCGCTCAGCGGCCCTTCGGGGTCGGCGAGTTCGGCGCGGATCCGGTACAGCGCGTCGTGCATCTCGCGGTAGCCGTCGACCACCTCGTCGGTGTACTGCCACGGGTCGGCGGGCTGTCCGTCGTGCACCGGCCGGTAGGCGGTGATGGGCAGCGCGGGCACGCCGGGGACGACCTCCAGGCTGCCGACCCGGGACAGGCAGCCGATGTCGAGGGCGTCGGTGCGGCCGGCCGGGGTCCAGGCCTGGAAGGCCATCGCGGTGCGCACCACGGTGGTCTCCAGCTCGTCCAGCAGGGCGTGCTGGGCGTCCTTGAGCACCGGCGGGTTCTGGACCCGCGGGTAGAGCAGGCACTCCAGGTCGATCAGGACGGGGTGCTCACCGTCCGCGAGCAGGTTGTCGGCCCACATGTCGCGGCCCTCCAGCAGCTGGACCAGCCGGATGGTCATGCCGAGGCGGCGGTAGAACCGGGCGAAGCCGGCCCGGTCGGCGCAGGGACGGGACGGGACGAGCTCCTCCCAGCCGTAGTCGCCGGAGCAGTCGGTGCTGAGCGAGGCGGCGTGGCCGTCGTCGCCCCGGTCGGAGCGGATCAGCACGGTGCGCAGCGGCAGGTCGAGCGAGAGTTCGCGGTTGAGGCGCTCGACCAGGCCGAGGAAGGCGGTGGCGTGCCGCATGTCCTTGGGCTTGTAGACGACGCCCGAGCCGTTCTCGAAGCGCAGCAGGGCGACCGAGCGGCCCTGGGCGTGCCGGTCGCCGGCGTCGCCGTGCACGGAGTCCAGCGCGCCCGGGTCGGTGCCGCCCCACATCTCGGCGACCAGGCCGGCCCGGTCGGCGGAGAGGCGGGCGAACATCTCGGTGTACATCTCCTGCCACTGCCGGCAGACCGTGCCGATCAGGTAGGCCAGCGCGGGCAGCCGCTCCAGCCGGGCCAGCCAGCCCGAGACGGAGGCGTCCGGACCGCCCTCGGCGTCCCAGCTGGTGGCGCGGGAGCGGCCGGTGGCGAGCTGGAACTCCTGGCAGAGCGTCAGGTTGGCGACCTCGACGAGCCGGCCGGTCAGGGTGCCCACCACGTCGGCGCGGCCCCGCGCGGTGACCGGGACGCCCAGCACCGAGCCCTCGCCGGCCGGCAGCAGGGCGTCGGCGGCGGCCCGGAAGCCGGCCGCGACCGCGCCGGGCCCGGTGGCGGGCGCCGCGCTCTGGGCGCGCAGGAACACGGCCAGCGGGTACGCCCAGCCCGGCAGCTTCGCCGGGTCGGTGAGGCGGACCCGGCGCAGGCCCTCGCCGAGCGGGCGGCCGGTCTCGGCGAGGTGGTCGAGCAGCACCCCGGCGGAGCGCTGGTCGCCGGCGGCGCGGCGCAGCCAGGTCTCGACGGCGGCGGTGCGGCTGCGCCGGTCCTCGGTCGGGTCGGGGGTGAACAGGGCCCGGCCGTCGTCGCGGGCGGCGGCGCGTTCCTCGAAGCTCGCCGCGGCGGCGATCACGGCGTGCAGCCGCTCGTCGGCGCCGGGCAGGCCGGGCAGCAGGGCGGTCGTCGGGGCCTGGTGGCCCGGGGTTCCGGCGGTGCGGAGCCAGGTCTGAACGTCGAGCGACATCTCACATCTCCTGGAAGCGGGCGAGGCGGGTGAACAGCGGGTCGGTGCCGAGAAGTTCGCGGTAGGTGCCCTCGGCGGACACCCGGCCCCCGTCCAGCACGTAGATGCGGTCGGCGGTGCGGATGGTGCTCAGTCGGTGGGCGATCACCAGGCGGGTGCGGTCGAGGCCGGCGACGGCGTCGGCGACCCGCTGCTGGGTGGCGTTGTCGAGGGCGGAGGTGGCCTCGTCGAGCAGCAGCACGGCCGGGTCGCGGACCAGGGCGCGGGCCAGCAGCAGGCGCTGCACCTGGCCGCCGGAGAAGCCCTGGGCGTCCTCGCCGACCCGGGTGCCCAGGCCCATCGGCAGGGCGCGCAGCTCGTCGGCGATGCCCGCGAGTTCGGCGGCGCGCCAGATCCGTTCCTCGCTGGTGTCGGGGTCGGCGCCGGCCAGGTTCTCCAGCAGCGAGCCGCGCAGCATCCGGCCGTGCTGGAGCACCGAGCCGAGCTGGCGGCGCACCAGCCGGGCGTCCAGCGCGGCGAGTTCGCGGCCGTCGTAGCGGACCGCGCCGGACTCGGGCCGCTCGAAGCCGAGCAGCAGCCGGACCAGGGTGGACTTGCCGGCGCCGGACGGGCCGACCACGGCGACGAACTCGCCGGGTTCGGCGCGCAGCGACACCCCGTCGAGGGTGGGCAGCGCGCTGCCCGGGTAGCGGAAGACCACGTTCTCCAGGGCGAGGCGCCCCTCCAGGCGGCCGGGGTCGGCGAGCTGTCCGGCCCGTTCGGCGGCGTTCACGGCGGGCTCGGCGAGGATCGGCCGCAGCCGCTCCAGCACCGGGGCGACCGCGTACGCGCCGACCGCGGCGTGGGTGACCTGGCCGAGCGCCAGGGCGACCTGGCCGGCCGCCACGCCGGCCGCCATCAGGTGTCCGGCCTCGGCGGCCGGGCCGAAGGTGGCCCCGGCCAGCAGGACGGCCAGCAGCAGGGGCTGGAGCGCGGTGGTGAGGGCCCCGGAGAGCGCCTCGCTGCGCATCGCGGCGGCGTCGGCGCGCTTCTGCCCGGCGAACGGGACGGCCCAGCGGGCGAACGCCTGGATCTCCCGGCCGGCGGTCTGGATCTTGTCGATGCCCAGCAGCAGGCCGTACAGCACGCCCTGCAGCTGCCCGTGCGCCTCGTACACCCGTGATTCGTGCTCCTGGCGGCGACGGCCGAGCAGCAGCAGCGCGACCGTCACCGCCAGCACGGCGAGCAGCAGCAGCCCGCCGAGCCGCCAGTCCACCAGCAGCAGGACCGTCAGCCCGGTGACGGCGAACACCGCGCCGAGCACGGCGCCCACCAGCACCTCCGAGAGGGCTTGGCGGGCCTGCGCCACCGCGTTCGCCCGGTGCACCAGGTCACCCGTGGTGTAGTCGCGGAAGAACCGCGCGTCCTGGGCCAGCAGCCGGTCCCAGACGGCGGGTTCGAGCGCGTGCTGCACCCGGCCGGTGAGCCGGACGGCGGCGGTGTTGCGGACCAGCGTGAGCAGCCAGGACGCCACCACCGCGGAGCCCAGCAGCACGGCCAGCCAGCGCACCGGGTGCCGTTCGGCCAGCAGCAGGCCGGGCAGCAGCACTCCGGTGGACAGCGGGACGAGCAGGCCGAGCAGCGCCGACACCAGACCGGCCAGGCTCAGCACCGCCAGGTCCCGGCGGGCACCGGGCACGGCGAGGGCGAAGCGCAGCAGGTCGGCCGGGGTCGGGCACCCCGGCGGCAGCGGCGGGTACAGCAGCAGCGCCTGGCGGCTCAACTCGGAACGGGTGGCAGCCCGTTCGGAGTCCGGGTCGTGGCGGCGGTGCCGCCCGGCCCGGGGTATCAGGGCGATCGGCCGGCCGTCCTCGGCGGCGAACGCCACCATCGGTCCGGCCGTGCCGGTCTCGTCCCCGTCGGCGAGGGTGACCGGGCGCCAGCGGACCCCGGCGCGGCGCAGCAGCGCGGTGACCGGGTCGGCGGCGTCCCGCACGGCGGCGGGGACCTCCTGGGGCACCGGCACCCCCAGGGCCCGCAGCACCTCCCGCGCCTGGTCCGCGCGGTGGCGCGGCGCTGTCGGCGTGGCTCCGCCGCGGCGCGGGGAGGTGTGCGGACGGGGGGTGGTGCCGAACTCCGCCAACGCGTCCGCGAGTGCGGTCCGGTTGGCGGCCGCGGTGGCGTCGGCCCGGGTCGCCGGGCCGCGCTCGTGGTCCGCCGCGGCTGTCCTGGTGCCGCCCCGGGGGGCGGCGTCGGTGGTGGTGGTCATGCCTGCTCCTCCGTCCGGGCGGGCTGGTCCCGGGTGGCCCCGGTGGTCTCGGTGGTCCCGGCCTGTCCGGCTTCGCGCAGCAGCGCGCGGTAGGGGCCGTCCTGTTCGGCGAGTTCGGCGGGCGGTCCCTGCTGGACGATCCGGCCCTCGCGGATCACCACGACCCGGTCGGCGGCCTGGATGGTGCTCAGCCGGTGGGCCAGCACCAGGCAGCTGACGCCCCGGCGGCGCAGGTGCCCGTTGACGGCGGCCTCGGTGTGGGCGTCCAGCGCGCTGGTCGCCTCGTCGAGCACGACCAGGGCCGGGTCGAGGGCCAACGCCCGTGCGATCTCCAGGCGTTGGCGTTCGCCGCCGGACCAGTTGCGGGCGTCCTCGTCGATCCGGGCGTCCAGTCCGCCTCGGCGGCGGACCAGTTCGGCGGCTTCGGCGTCGGCCAGCGCCCGGTGCAGGGCGTCCTCGTCGGCGGACGGGTCCCAGAGCGTCAGGTTCTCCCGGACGGTGCCCTCGAAGAGCCGCAACTGCTGTTCGACGTAGGCGACCTGGCCGGTGACGACGGCGCGGTGCCAGTCGTCGCGGGGCTTGCCGTCGAGCAGCACCTCGCCCTTCCAGGGCCGCAGCACGCCGGCCGCGAGCCGGGCCAGCGTCGACTTGCCGCTGCCGCTGCCGCCGACCACCGCGACCCACTCGCCGGGGGCGATCCGCAGCGAGATCCCGGCCAGCGCGGGCGGGCGGTTCGGGTCGTAGCCGAACTCCAGGTCGCGCAGCTCCAGTTCGCCGCGCAGCCGGACGGGTTCGGCGGGGGCGTCGAGGACCGGCGCGAGGTACGGGTCGACCTCGCTGGTCTCGATGTCCTCCAGCAGCGCGTTCTGCGCCCGGGCGACGGTGAACTCGGACCCGGTGCCGACCAGTTGGGAGACCGGCAGGAGGAACCCGTTGAGCAGCAGCAGGAAGGCCAGCAGGGTGCCGAAGGAGAGCGAGCCGGCCAGCAGCAGCGCCGTTCCGGCGACCACCGCGGCCGCGGCGGCGGCCGAGTTGAGCGCGCCGGGCAGCGAGAGCGGCACCAGCACGCTGCGGGCGACCTGCTGCCCGGTGTGCGCGGCGCGGGCCTGCCAGCCGGCCCAGGAGCGGAACAGCGCGTCCTCGGCGCCCTCCGCCTTGACCGTCTCGATCGCCGACACCCCGGCGAACGCGACGCCGTCGCGCTTGTGGCCCTCGGCGTGCAGCCGGTGGATGGTGCCGCCGCGCCGCCGGTCGGCCGAGCGCAGCGCCAGCGCGTCCAGCACGGCGACGGCGACCGGGATCGCGGCGAGCTTCGGCGCCAGCCAGAGCAGCGCGGTCAGGTGCACGGCGGCGGCCGCCAGCGAGGAGAGCGCGCCCGCCACCCGGTAGGACAGCAGGTTGGCCAGGCCGTCGTTGAGCTGCACCCGGGTCACCAGGCCGCCGAGCTGGCGGCGGTGGAAGAACGCGCCGGGCAGCCGCAGCATCCGCCACAGGAAGGCCGCCGAGGAGCGGGCGGCCATCGCCTCCAGCACCCGGTTGACCAGCGCGGAGCGCAGCCAGTTCCCGGCCAGCACCAGGCCGGCCACCGAGAACCCGGCCAGCGTCAGCGGCACCGCCCACTGGCTCGCGCCGCCGTTCACCACGGTCGACAGGTAGGTGCGCAGCAGGAACGCGGACGCCACCCCGGGGAGCGTCATCAGCATGCCGACCAGCACCGCGACCAGCATCGGCCAGGCGTACGGCCGCATCCGGGCGCCCAGCGAGCGCAGCAGCGGGAAGCGGCGGCCGCCGCGCTCGAAGTCGGGGCCGGGCTCGAAGCCGACGGCGATGCCCGCGAAGGAGTCCCAGAACTCCGCCGGGGTCGCCGAGTAGGAGCCCAGCGAGGGGTCGTTGACGTGCACCCGGCCGCGCTTGACGCCCTCGAAGACGGCGAAGTGCGGGCCGGTGACCAGCACCATCGACGGGACGGGCACCGCGTCCAGGCCCTCCAGCCGCTCGCCCTCCCGGCGCACCACCCGGCGGCCGCGGGCCAGCAGCCCGTACCGGCCGGCGGCCCGGGCGACGGCGGCGGCGCTGACGCCGTCGCGGCTGACCCCGCAGGCCCGGGACGCCTCGTTCAGCGTCACCCGCCGCCCGAACGCGCCGAGCACCACGGCCAGGCAGGCCGCCCCGCAGTCCTGCTCCTCCATCTGCGGCACCACGGGCGTGCGCAGGTAGGTCCGCGCCTTGGCGGCATTCCCGGGGGCCTTGCCGGGCGCCTCCGCCCCGGGCGGGCCGCCGTTGGCGGCCCGCGGTTCGGTCGCGGGCGGTTCGACGGTGGCGCTCTGCACCGGCTTCATCGCTTGGCCTCCTGCCCGAGCACGGCCTGGTACGGGTGCCGGCTGCCAAGGTCGACCCGGACGTCCAGCGCCAGCGGGCCGTTCAGCGCGACGCCCTGCGGGAGCCGGGCGTACGCCACCCAGACCGGCGCGCCGCCGGCGGGCAGGCCGGGGACGGCGACCGGCAGGGTGCCGTCGAGCGAGTCGGCGCGGACGGGCAGCGGCTCGACCCGGTCGACGACGGCGCGGACCGCGCCCCCGCCGGGCACCGGCACCAGCACGGGCAGGCCGGGGGCGAGCTTCGCGGCGTCCGCCGGGTCGCCGGCCAGCAGCCGGACGGTGACCGGGGCGTCGGCCGGGTCGATCGCCAGCACGGGCGTGCCGGGCGAGAGCGGCGCGCCGGGCGCGGCCAGCAGCGCGCTGACGGTGCCGGCGCCCGGCGCGGTGAGCTCGCCGTCGCCGACCAGCGCGAGCACCTGTCCGGCGGTGACCCGGTCGCCCGGCCGGACCTCGAACGCGACCAGGCTGCCCGCGCGTTCGGCGGCCACCCGGACGGGGGCGTCCCCGTGCGCGGCGACCGCGGCCACCGTCATGGTGTGCGGGAGGCGGCCCCACACCGCCCAGCCCGCACCCGCGCCGACGGCCAGCAGCAGCGCGGCGCCGGCCAGCCGGAGCCGGGGGCCGATCAGCCGCACGGGCTGGTCCAGGCCGGGCTCCAGCACGGCCGCGGCCCGCGCGGCGGCGACCGCCGCCGTCCGCGAACGCTCCGCCCGCTGCTCCTCCGGTTCCGTCGCGGTGCTCATGCCGCCACCTCCATCAGTTCGGTGCGCGGCGGGCAGGCCACCGGCAGTTCGCGCACCCCGCCGAAGGCGAACTGCTCGTTGCCGCGGGCGGTGGCGTCGGTCAGGGTGGTGCTCAGCTCCCGTACCGCGTCGGCCTCGGCGAGGCCGCGCAGGACGGCGGAGCCGGCGATCAGCGAGAGCGGCGCGCCCAGGCAGTGGTGCGGGCCGTGGCCGAAGGCGAGGTGCTGGCGCTCGGGGCGGTCGGGGTCGAAGCGGTCGGGGTCGGCGAAGCGGCGCGGGTCCCGGTTGGCGGCGGCGTACAGCAGCATGGCGACGCTGCCGGCCGGGACGACGGTGTCGCCGAGGACGACCTCCCTGGTCAGCGCGCGGGCGCTGGCCCGGACGGGGCTGCCGAGGCGCTGCGCCTCGTCGAACACGGCGGCGGCCAGCGCGGGTTCGGCGCGCAGCCGGGCGGCCAGGCCGGGGGTGCGGATCAACTCCCAGGCGGCGACCGCGAGTCCGGAGGTGAGCGTCTCCAGCCCGTTGGCGAGCAGCATCACCACGAAGGCGAGCAGTTCCTCGGTGTCGAGCCGGCCCTCGCCGCGCGCGGTGGTCAGCCGGCTGATCAGGTCGTCGCCGGGGGCGGCGGCCCGGGCGGCGCACAGCTCCTCGACGTAGGCGTGGAACTCGGCGAACTCGGCGTCGAGCGCGGCCGCTCCGGGGCCGTCGCCGAACGGGTCGAGCATCGCGCGGGCGACCAGGCCCGCCCAGCCGGTGATCCGGCCCTGCTCGGAGTCGGGGACGTCGAGGATCGCGCAGGAGACGGCGACCGGCAGCGGGACGGCCAGGTCGGCGACGAGTTCGAAGGACCCGGACTCGACCAGCGGGGCGAGCAGCCGGGCGGCGGTGGTCTCGATCCGCTCGCGCATCTGCTCCAGCCGGCGGTGGCTGAACGCGGCGGTGGCGAGCCGCTTGAGCCGGGTGTGGTCGGCGCCGTCGCGCATCGGCAGCATCCGGTTGACCACCTTGAGCAGCGCGGTGTTGCCCGCCCTGGGCAGGCCGACGGTGGTCGGGTCGACGTGGGTGCCGGGGTTCATCAGGACGGTGAGGACCTCCTGGTACCCGGAGACGACGTACAGCGGGCCGAGGTCCAGCACGGGCGCCTCGGTCAGCAGCCGGCGGTAGAGCGCGGGTGGGTCCTGCTGAGCGGCGGGCTGCTGGATGAACCGCGTCAGCTCGTGCCGGAGGCTGTCCATGCCCGGCTCTCCTTCGGTCTGGCTTCGGACGTGGGCTTCGGAGGTGGCTGCGGGAGCCGGACGGGGTGCGGGGGTGGGCCGCCGGTGGGCGGACCACCCCCGCACGGATCCCGAATTACTCGGCCGAGACCTCGGCGACGGAGTTCGACACCGAGCTGAAGCTCGACACCGGGCAGGCGGCGGAGAGCAGGGAGGAGACGGAGACGCCGCCGTTGACGGTGTCCAGCTCCTCGACCTCGATGTCGAACTGCTCGTCCTTGTTGATCTCGTTCTGCGCCATGGGAATCTCCCTCGGTTTCGCGGCGCCGGCCCGCTTCTCGGGTCGGTCGCCTCGGTCTTCCCTTTTCCCGCTCCGGGCTTTCCCGGTTTCGCTTTCCCCGGTTCCGCTCTCGGCGATGTCTCAACTATGACCGGGTCCCGAAAATCCGTGCAGTAGGAGATGTCAGATTTCGCGGGGCGTAAATGTCACCACCCGAGATGACATTTTGCACATGTTCTGACCTGCGGCGATACGGTACTTGCCGGGCACGCCCCGCACCCGTCACGCTGCCTGCATGACACCTCTTTCCGAGAATTCCCCGGCCGTGGAGGTAGTGGATCTGCGGCGCAGTTACGGCGACTACGAGGCGGTGCGCGGCATCTCCTTCTCCCTCGCCCGCGGCGAGCTGTTCGCCCTGCTCGGCACCAACGGCGCGGGCAAGACCACCACCCTGGAGGTGCTGGAGGGCTACCACCCGCCGACCTCCGGGCGGGTCCGGGTGTTCGGCCTGGACCCGTTCACGGCGGGCCCGCAGGTCCGCCGGCGCACCGGGACGATGCTCCAGGAGGGCGGCTTCTTCAAGGAGCTGACCGTCCGGGAGACCGTCGACTGCTGGCGCGCCTTCACCAGCGGGGCCCGGCCGACCGCCGAGGTGCTGGCGAAGGTCGCCCTGGAGCCGAAGGCCGGCACCCGGGTCTCCCAGCTCTCCGGCGGCGAGCGCCGCCGCCTCGACCTGGCGCTGGCCGTGCTGAACGACCCGGAGCTGCTGTTCCTGGACGAGCCGACCACCGGCATGGACCCGGAGGCCCGGCGCGCCACCTGGCGGCTGGTGAAGGAGCTGCGGGCGGCCGGCACCACGGTGGTGCTGACCACCCACTACCTGGAGGAGGCCCAGCAGTTGGCCGACCGGGTGGCCATCATGGACCGGGGCCTGATCGCCGCCACCGGCACCGTCGCCGAGGTGCTGTCCGGCCGGGGCGACCTGATCACCCTCCCGCTGCCGCCCGGCCTCGGCCTCGCCGACCTGCCCGAACTGCTGGGCGCCGCACCGTCGTCGGCCGACGGCCTGGCCACCTACCGGGTGCCCCGCTCGGCGCCCGCGCTGGCCGCGCTGCACGGCTGGGCGGCGGCCCGCGGCGTCGAGCTGGACGGCCTGGAGGTCCGCGCCAGCTCGCTGGAGGACGTCTTCCTCGACCTCGCCTCCTCGTCCGCCACTCCCCTGGAGACGTCACGATGACCTGGTACGCGTACGCCAAGGGGCAGTTCGCCCTGTCCTGGAAGGTGTTCTGGCGCAACCGGCGCTCCACCTTCATCGGGTTCCTGCTGCCGGTGCTGCTCAACCTGGTGATCGCCGCGCCGCTGCGCGACAAGGAGATCGGCGGGGTGAACGCCGCCGGGTACGTCGCGGTCGGGCTGCTCGGACTGGCCCTGGTCACCTCGTTCGTGAACCTGCTGGGCAGCGTGGTGTCGCGCCGCGAGGAGCTGGTTCTCAAGCGGCTGCGCGGCACCGAGTGCCCGCCCAGCGCGATCTTCGCCGGGCAGTTGGGCGCGGGCGGGGTGGTGGTGCTGATCCAGGCGCTGGTGCTGGGCGGCGTCGCGGTGGGCTGGTTCGGGGCGCCGCTGCCGGCCGACCCGCTGCTGCTGCTGCTCGTCCTGGTCGGCGGCTACCTGCTGTTCTCGGTGCTGGCGGTGGCGCTGTCCGGGGTGACGCCGTCGACCGAGTCGGCGCCGCTGGTGGCGACGCCGGTCCTGGTGCTGTGCATGTTCGGCGCGGGCGTCTTCACCCCGGTCGCGGGCCTGCCCGACTGGCTGCGGCAGCCGGCCGGCGCCCTGCCGCTGTCCCCGGTGATCCGGGGGCTGCGGACCGCCTGGTTCGGCCGCGAGTTCGGCGCCGAGACCTGGACGGGCGGGCCGCTGCCCGAACTCGACCTGCTGCACGGCTGGGCCGCGGCCGGACCGTCGCTGCTCCTGGTCGCCGCCTGGCTGGCCGCCGCCGCGGTGCTCTCCCGCCGCCTGCTGCGCTGGGAGCCGCGCCGGGGCTGACGCCCCGTCGGCCGCCGCCCCCTCCCCCTCGACCGGCCCGCCCGTCCGTACGAAGTGCCCGCGCCCCGGGGACTTCCGGCCGTGGCGGGCCGTCGGCGTCCCGGCCGATCCTGGACGGTGCGGGTCGTCTCCTGTCGTCGGCGGGTGCCCGTACGCACCCCACCGGGAGGACCGCGATGTCCCAAAGTCGGCCGCAGCTCAGCCTGTTGACGCTCGACAGCACCCCCGAGTCGGTCGCCGGGGCCCGCCGCCACACCACACAGGTGCTGGAGTGCTGGCGCGCCCGGGTCGAACTCTCCGAGGCCGCCCGCCTGGTGGTCTCCGAACTGGCCACCAACGCGGTCCGGGCCCGCCCCGGCCGCAACGGGTTCACCCTCGCGCTGACCCTGGACGGGAACGCCCTCCTGGTCCAGGTAGGCGACCAGGACCCCCACCCGCCCCGCCCCCGCGCCGCAGGCCCCGACGCCACCGGCGGCCGCGGCCTGCACCTGGTCGACGAACTCTCCACCCGCTGGGGCTACTACCGCACCCGACCGCGCGGCAAGGTCGTCTGGGCCGAGCTCCTCGCCGAGACGGGGGCCGGAGCCGGAGCCGGGGCCGGGGCCGAAGCCGGGGCCGGGGCCGGGGCCCGGACCGTCCTGGTCGACGTCCGTCTGCCGCGGCTCCCGGCCGCTCCCCCGGCCACTCCCCCGGCCGCTCCCCCGCCCGCCGGACACCGGTGACGCCCGCGTGCCGCCGGCGACCGGTGCGCCGTCGTCGACGCCCGACGCCCGGCGCCCGGCACCGGGCTCAGTGCGCGTGGACCGAGCCCCAGGCGAAGTTCTGGCCGAGGCCGATGCCCGAACCGCCCGTGTAGACCTGCCTGGCGGCGTAGTACGTCGCCTGCACGTCCGCCTTCGTGTTGTACTCCGTCTTGGTGAGCCCGGACCCCCAGGTGCTCCAGATGACCCAGGGGCTGCTGGTCAGCGCGTTCGTGCCGTCGGCCTTGACGGGGACGTGGTACGCCTCGGCGAGCATGCGCGGCTTCGCGTAGTCGACGAGGCCGGTGTGGTGGGCGTGCGTGAAGTCGGAGTAGCCCGTGTAGTAGTCGTCGACGCCGACGACGTCCACCCGGGCGGCGCCGGGGTAGTAGTCCCACGGCACGGTGCCGCCCGGCTGCTTCCAGGCGTTCGGGGCCCAGACGAAGATCAGGTTGTGCAGCCCCTTCGTCTTCACCAGGAAGTCGTACGTGATCGTCCACAGCTTCTTGTACGAGGCCGGGCTCTTCCCGCCCCACCAGAAGTGGGCGCCGTTCATCTCGTGGTACGGCCGCAGCAGCACCGGCACGTCCCACGCGGCGAAGTACGAGAGGGAGGCCGCCAGGAACTCCAGGTCGGAGAGGAGGGCGCGGTACTCGGGGGTGTCGTTCTCCCAGTCGAGGAGCCGGTCGAACCAGGCCTGGTCGGTGGTGATCGTCGCCACCGGGTAGGACACGTCGTTCTGCGGGCGCTGCCCCGCGACCTGGTGGAGCACCCGGCTCCAGGACTTCACCGCCGAGCCGGGGTACGGCTGGTGGAAGCTCACGCCGACGATCCCGGCGGCCGCGCCGCCGTTGTCGAGGGTCGCGCCGGTGCCGTCGAGCCCGGTCATCACACCGCCCGGGTTGTACGTGCCGTCCGCCGGTCGCGGCAGCCCCTTCCAGACGCCGAAGGCGAGGTCGACCGCGTCGTCCACGTACTGCCACGAGCGCACCCCGGTCGGCAGCCCGAGCTCACGGTCGTAGCCGCGGTCCCCGTACCGCCCCCAGCCGGTGGCGCCGTACCCGGGCCCGAGGTCGATCTCGACGAACCCGGAGAGCTTCCCGGTGATGTCCCGGGCCTTCTTGTAGTAGTACCCGGAGAACGTGGTGCCGCCGGTGTCCCCGTACGAGGCGTTGTACAGCTCCTGGTGCGTCTCGATGTGCTGCCCGATGATGGTCATCGGGTTGTTCCCGCTCCGCCCGCGGTTCTCCAGCGCCACCAGCAGGTCGTAGACGGCCCGCGCGTTCGCCGACGCCAGCGGATCACGGTCGGTCAGCCTCGGCGCGATCGACGGCGCCGCCGCCGCCCGAGCCGCCGGAGCGGCCAGCAGCCCGGCGGTGGCTGCCGCCCCGAGAGCGGAAACGAACGTACGCCTGCGCATGGACGGGACCTCCGGTCGCGGAACGGGGCGAACGCCAGTGCGAGTTGACGCACCGACGGACGAGCGGGCCCATGCTAACGGGGGCGCCAGTCGGGCCGATTCCGAAGGCTGCCGGCCCCGTTCGAGCCGTCCTCACCCTTCGTCCGACCAGTTCGGCGTGCAGGTGGGGAGGGCTCGATGCCGCGACATCGATTCCTCGACATCGATGTCGCGGCATTGATGTCGCGGCATTGATGTCGGCGCATTGATGACCTCTCATCGATGTTGCAACATCAATGTGCCGACATCAATGTGCCGACATCGATGTGCCGACATCGATGTGCCGACATCGATGTCCTGTCACCAGGCGACCGGATAGCGCACCGGGTGCCCTCCGAGCCGGTGCGGCAGCAGCCCGAACAGGACCAGGACTGCGGTGGCCAGCGCCAACAGTGGCAGGAACGCCTGAGGGTGCGGGGACTGCAGCACCACGATCACCGAGGTCGCCGCCGCCGGCGAGTGCGGCACGTGGGCGATCAGCATCGCCACCAGCGCCAGCCCGCCCGCGACCGCCGCCGCCCACGGCCCCGGCCCGGCCACCGCCAGCACCAGGAATCCCACCAGCGCCGACAGCAGCTGCCCGCCGACCAGGTTCCGCGGCTGCGAGATCGGCAGTCCGGGAGCCCCGTGCACCAGCGCCGCGCTCGCCGCCAGTGGCGGGATCAGCACCGGCTGGTGCAGTGCCACCCCGACACCGACCAGCACCAGCAGTGCCCCCATGGCAAAGCTTCCGGCCCGCATCGCCTGCCACGCCCGACTTCCCAGAGTGGCGGCGTTCGAGGTGACGGACATGCGGAGGCTCCCTGATCAGGCGAAGTGCGGATCCCAGGATCCTAAACAGACTGTTGACGCTTCAAGAACTCCTTTGCCTCAGTGGTAAGAAATCCTCGCACCGTCCGACCGGCACGCCGGCGCCACTCCCCCGGGAGGCAGCGGGCGACCGGGTCCGCTCAGCGCCACGACCGATCCGGCGAGGCTGCTGCAGACGGAGAGGGCCCCGGGGCGGCCCGGGGCGGACTGCATCCCGCCCCGGCCCGCCTACCGGTTCCGTGCCGTCCGGGCGGCCACCAGGGGCGGCAGGCAGGCGCCGAGGGGCGTCTCCTCCCGGGGCGGGTGGATCCGGGTCCGGGCGCGCTGCGCGGTGGTCGTGCTCCTGGCCGTACTCCTGGCTGTGCTCCCGGTCGGCGCGGGGCCGGGCCCAGGCCCGGGCGGCAGGGTCGTCCGGGTCGGGCGGATGCCGCTCCTGGCCAGCTGGGCGCCGGTCCTCGTGACCTGCCAGCCGCCGCCGACCGCGAGGGCCCGGCGCGCCTGGCCGAGGCAGGGGCCGCAGGTGCCGGGGTGCGGGACCGGGTTGCGGCACTCGGCGCACTCGGCGGGGCCGGTGCGCGGCCCGGACGGCCCGGACGGCCCGGCCGTCACCGCCCCGACGGGATCGGGGAGCGGGCTCGGCTCGGGCGGCAGCTTGCGTTCCAGCCGGGAGCGCAGCACGGCCGCCGCCGAGTGGATCGGTGTCGGCAGGCCGGGCAGCAGGGCCCGGGCCAGGTCCTCCGCCGTGCTGCCGCGCCGCCGCCACTCGGCGACCAGCGGGGCCAGTTCCAGCGCCTCCGCCTCACCGATCCGCAGCCGGGGCTCCGGCCGGACGACCCGGAGCAGCAGGACGGCCGCCTCCCGGACCGCCTCGTCCACCTCCTCGAACGGTTCGGGCACCGACTCCACCGCCGTCACCGCCTCGGCCGCCACCGCCGTCACCGCCTCGGCCGCCTCCGGCTCGGCGGTCGGCTCGACGGTCGGGAGGGAGGGTTTTCCCCCCTGGGTTTCCCATAGGACGTCACGTCGACCGGGTCCCGGTGCACCGGCACCCGGAAAGGCGGGATCCGGCGCGACCTGCGGCGGAGCGTCGTACCGGAGGGGTTCCGGGGCGGTGGGCTGCGGGGTGTCGAAGAGGTGGGACTGGCTGACGAACCGTCCGTTGGGGAGCTGGAACGCGATGACCCAGTAGAAGCCGCCGGCCCTCAACTCGCGGAGCATCCGGGCGATTCCGGCCCGCCCGTCGGGGCCTTCGGCGGCGAGCTGGCGGCCGTCCTTGTCGCAGCCGTCGGGGCTGGTGAGGAGCTGGACCGCGAGGCCGTACGCGCCCTTGGAGAGGCCGGAGCGCTCGGGGCGGAGCAGGGGGAAGGGGTCGAAGGCGCGCGTGCGCGCGCTACGATGAAGGTGCATGGGGAGTGCTTTTCCTTGTGCCAGGCCCCGGGGTGTTGGTAGCGCCGCCGGGGTCAATCTTTTGCGTTCCGAGCACGGAACGTAACACACTTCTCACGCTCCGGGACAAGCGGTCGGAAGCGGTCGTCACCGCATCAAAATCCCTCCCACAAGGGCCACTTGACGGCACGTCGGCGACACGGCGACACGGCGTACCGATCGGACGTCACCACTCCCGCACCAGCTTCACGACTCCCACCGCGGCGGCGGTGAGCGGCACCGCCAGCAGGGTGCCGAGCAGGCCGCCCAGGGAGGCGCCCGCCGAGATGGTGAGCAGGACGACCGCCGGGTGCAGCATCACCGTTCGGCTCTGGACGGCGGGTTGGAGGATCGCCCCCTCCAGGGCCTGCACGCCCAGCACGATGCCGAACGCCCAGAGCGCCTCGCCCGGGCCACCGTCCGCGAACGCCACCACCACCGCCGTCAGGCCGGACAGGAACGCGCCCGCGTACGGCACGTACGCGCCGACGAACACCAGCGCGCCCAGGCCCAGCGCGTGCGGCACGCCCAGCACGGTCAGGCCCAGCGCGATGAAACCGGCGTCGATGGCCGCGATGATCGTCGTCCCGCGCATGAAGCCGGACATCGCGCCGTAGCCGGTCCGCGCCACCCCCAGCACCCTCTCCTCCTGCCCGGCCGGCGCGACCCTGCGCAGCGCCGCCACCAACTGCGGCCGGTCGCGCAGCAGGAAGAACGCCAGCGCCAGCGTCAGCACCCCGCAGGCCAGCACCTGCGCGGCCAGGCCCACTCCGCCCAGCACCCCGGAGACCACGCCCGCGCCCAGGCTCCGCCCCAGCTGCCGCAGACCGCTCGCCGCACCGCGCACCGCCTGCGCGAACGGATCCGTCCCGGACGCCCGCTCCGCCGCCGCCTGCAGCGAGGCGGCCAGGCCGGCCGCCGCGTCCGAGATCAGCTTCACCACCACCCACAGCGCGCCGCCCACCACGACCACCAGCAGCAGGCAGCCCGCCGCCGCCGCCAGCGCTCGCGGCAGCCCGCGCACCACCAGCCGCCGGCTCACCGGCTCCACCAGCGCGGTGATCAGCACCGCGATCAGCAACGGCACCACCGCCGCCCGCAGCAGCACGCACAGCGCGACCACCAGCGCCACCACCGCCGCCGCCACCAGCACCGCCGCACCCCAGCGCGACGCCGACCGCCACCCCGGAGCGCCGGACGCACCCGCGACAGGTTCCCGCCCGACGCCCATCGAGGACCACCCTTCCGCCGCCACCGCCCGCTCTGCGGCGAATCCTCCCCCTTCACCCCCACCCCCAGACGGCCCCGCACCCCCGCCCACCCCGTTTCACCCACCCGGCGCACCCCCACTGGCGCCCGGCCGCCCCACCCCCTTCGGAACGCCCCCGGAAAGCCCCCGAGAAGCACGACGGACACAAGTCGCCGGGCGCTCGGTGGCTGGTGACGATCGGTGGAGGTCCCCGCCCGGGGAGTGGCGCGGTGGCGCGGGGATCGGGGGTCGGGGCCTTGAGGCGTGCGGGCCTCGCGGTGGTCAGACCTGGTTCAGGCCGCCGTCCACGTAGAGGTTCGTGCCGGTGACGAAGCTGCTCTGGCCGCCGGCGAGGAAGAGGACCGCGGCGGCCACCTCCTCGGGGCGGGCGAGCCTGCCCATCGGCACCTGGTCCGCGAGCATCCGCCGGAACTCCGCCGCCTGTTCCGGGTCGTCCTGGAGGCCGGAGAGCCCGGGGGTCTCGGTCGGACCGGGGGCGACGGCGTTGACGCGGATGCCGCGCCCCTTGAGCTCGTTGGCCCAGGTGCGGGCGAACGAGCGCGTCGCCGCCTTGCCGGCCGCGTAGACGCCGAAGGCCGGTGCGCCGGTGTCGGCGTTCGTGGAGCCGTTCAGGATGACGGAGGCGCCGTCGTTGAGGAGCGGGAGGGCCTTCTGCACGGTGAACAGCGTGCCGCGGACGTTGACGGCGAAGTGGTGGTCGAAGTGCTCCTCGGTGACGTCCGCCAGCGGCGCGAACGCGGCGACGGCGGCGTTCGCGAACAGCACGTCCAGCCCTCGGCCCCGGGCGCGGACCGCCTCGTAGAGCCGGTCCAGGTCGTCCAGGTCCGCGACGTCGCCCGCCACCCCGGTGGCCGAGGCGGGACCGATCGCCGCGACCGCCGCGTCGAGTTCCGCCTCGCGGCGGCCGGTGATGAACACGTGCGCGCCTTCGGCCGCCATCAGCCGAGCGCTCGCCAGGCCGATTCCGGTGCTGCCGCCGGTGACGAGCGCGGTCTTGCCTTCCAGTGTTCCCATGGGTCGGGGTCCTCTCGGAGTGTGGTGCGTGCGGTGGTCGCGAAGTGCGGGTGACAGGGGTGTGGTCCGGGGCGGCGGCGGGACGCGGCCGGGGGTTCAGGCCACGATCGGGTGCGCCCGGGCGAGGTTGGCCGCGAGTTCCGCGCGGGTCTGGTGCAGGTGCGCGTGCCATGCGGGTTGGCCGGGGCCGCTGCGCCAGGACTCGCGCAGGGGGCTGTTGTCCACGGTGTCGAAGCCGAGTCGGTCGTAGAACCGGGTCACCAGGGCGACGGCCTGGGGGTGGTCGCTCGACACGGACAGCGCGTGACGTCCGGGTGTGCCCGCCGGGCTGCCCGAGGCCAGGAGCCGCGGAGCCTGGATGTGGGTGAAGGCCTTCGCCACCATCGAGGCGGGCAACTGCTCCTGGCGCAGCTCGTGCACGGTCCTCTCACCCGAGTCCACCGCGGGGAAGCGGCCGTCGCGCCACGGCATGTAGTTGTTGGTGTCGAGCACGATCTTTCCCGCGAGCTGGGCCGCGGGCATGTCGTTCACCGGCTTGAGCGGCACCGCCACGATGGCGAAGTCGCCTGCCGCGGCGGCGTCGGCGGGGGTCGCCGCGCGCGCGGCGGGGCCGAGGTCCGCGACCAGCCCGGCGAGGGTGTGCGGCCCCCGGGAGTTCGCGAGGACGACGCGGTAGCCGGCGCGGATCGCGGCCCGGGCGAGCGTGCCGCCGACCTCGCCCGCGCCGATGATTCCAATGGTGGGCATGCCTGACCGACCTCCGGACATGAGGGTTCACCTGGGAAAAGTTCCGCAGCGATCACTGCGGAAGTCGGACCCTACCCCTTCTGTATCGATCACTGCAAAACTATTCCGCAGTGATCGATGCAGAAGAGGTAGGGTGGTCGCGTGGAGACCGAACACAAGGCGCCGATCGGCCGGCCCCGAGCCTTCGACACCGAGGCGGCGCTGGAGCGCGCCATGCTCTTCTTCTGGGAGCACGGGTACGAGGGCGCCGGCCTGGCCGGCCTCACCAAGGCCATGGGCATCTCCACGACCAGCATGTACGCGGCCTTCGGCAACAAGGAGGAGCTGTTCCGCAAGGCCCTGGAGCGCTACACCGAGGGCCCGAGCGCCTACCTGGCCCGTGCCCTGGAGGAGCCGACGGCACGCGGCGTGGCGACCGCCCTCCTCTCCGGCACCGTGCGCACCACGACCTTCCCGGCCCGCCCCCACGGCTGTCTGGGCGTCCAGGGCGCCCTGGCCACCGGCACCTCGGCCGACAGTGTCCGCGACCTGCTCGCCGCGTGGCGCCAGGACGGCTGCAACCGCCTGCGGGAACGCTTCGAGCGAGCCGTAGACGAGGGCGACCTGCCGGCGGCCACCGACGCCGGGCTGCTCGGCCGCTACGTCAGCACCCTCGCCTTCGGCATCGCCGTCCAGGCCGCGAGCGGCATCGGCCGCGACGAACTCCAGCACATGGTCGACGCCGCGCTCGCCGTCTGGCCCCCGCTGGCGGCCGCCTCCGACGCTGCGATGTGACGTCGCGACGGGGCGCCCGACGCGATCGTCACCGCAGAAGCCCCCACTGCCGCCGCTGAGGCCGGGCGCCCGCCGGCCCTGGACCGGAGGATGCTTGCCCTCGATCCGTCCCTGCCCACCCCACCCGTCCCGGGCCTGCGCCTACGTCGTGGAGACGCCCACCCCGGGACGCGAAGCCGGGGCACGGATGGTCGAGACGTTCGACGGGCCGGATGCGGCCGGGCACCGCGCACCGACCCGGTGAGGCGATCCCCGGCCCGCGTCCCGTGAACGAGGCCAGGCACTCACCGGCGGACGCCCTTGTGACGGATCGCCCGGCTTCGGCGCCCGCGCCGCCCGCCGTCCCGCCCCGCCTACGCCCGCGCCTCCACCCGTTCCCCCGCAGGCTCAGCCGCGTGCTCCGCCGCCGGCTCGCGCAGCAGCAGCGAGACCACCGCCCCGCCGACCACGCCCAGCGCACCGGCCACGAGGAAGGTCGTGCCCAGCGCGCCGCCGACGGCCGCGTGGATCGCCGCGTCGAGGGTCGCCCGCGAGCCGGCCGGGGCAGCCGCCAGGACCGCGGCGGACCCGCCACTGGTCACAGCGTGCGCGATCTCCGCGCCTCCCGGAAGGAGGGCGTCGACCCGGGCGCTGAAGATGCTGCCCAGCACGCCGATGCCCGCCGCGAACCCGAGCTGGCGTCCCGTGTTCACCGCGCCGGCGGCCATCCCGCCGCGTTCGCGCGGGACCGCGGCCATCGCCGCGGCGACGACCGTCGGGATCACGACACCGGACCCGATCCCGATCACGGCCAGCCCGGGCAGGACCGCGGCCCATCCGGAGCCGCCGTCGAGGCCGAGCATGAGCAGGTCGCCGACGCCGATGACCGCAAGGCCGCCGCCGACCGTCCAGCGGGGCGACGCGCCGTGCAGCACGCGACCCAGGCCGCTGGCCACGAGGAAGGCGACCCCGCTCAGTGGCAGCGTCACCAGACCGGCCGAGATCGCGCCGAGGCCGAGCACGGTCTGCAGCCAGATCGACACGTAGATCAGGCCGGCGAAGGCGGAGATCGAGAGCAGCGCCGCGGCGGTCAACGCGAGCACGAACGAGCGGCGGCGCAGTATGGCCAGGTCCAGCATGGGTTCGGCCACGCGCCGCTCGATGGCCACGAACGCACCCAGCGCGGCGACGCAGACGGCCAGCGTCCCGAGCGTCTGCCCGGAGCCCCAGCCCTCCTCGGCGGCCCGCACCAGGGCGAAGGTCAGCGCGGCCGCGGCCAGGGTGAAGGCGCCGCCGCCGGCCCAGTCGATCCGCGGGCGCTGCGGGAGGCGCGACTCGCCGAGCGTGCGCCGGGCCATGACGATCGTCGCCAGACCGATCGGGATGTTGACGAAGAAGATCCAGCGCCAGGAGAGGCCCTGGGCGAGCAGGCCGCCCACGATCGGGCCGGCAGCGACCGCGGCACCCGAGGTCGCGCCCCAGATGCCGAAGGCAGTGCCGAGGTCACGGCCGCAGTAGGCCGTGTTGAGCAGGGCGATGGTCGTCGCGAGCATCGCCGCGGCGCCCGCGCCCTGCACGAACCGCGCGGCGACCAGCACTCCGACGGACGGCGCGATGCCGCAGACCAGCGACGCGGCGACGAACACCGCGAGGCCGACCGCGTAGGTGCGGCGGCGGCCGGCGGCGTCGGCGATCGACCCGACGAGGAGCAGGAGCGCGGCGAGCGCGAGCGCGTAGGCGTCGACCACCCACTGGAGGCCGGTGAACGAGGCCTCCAGCGCGGTCGACATGTCGGGCAGCGCGACGTTCACGATCGAGACGTCCAGGAGCAGCATGAACGTGCCCAGGCAGATCGCGAGCAGTGGTGCCCAGCGTCCGCGCCCGGTCGCGACGGTGGTGGGAGAAGCGGAAGAGGTCATGCACCGACGGTCACGCACGCCCCGGATCACGACCAGTGAATCGGCGTTCCCCGTGGAATTCCGCCACAATCGTGGCCGTGGAGACGAGAACCACCATCATCGACCCGCTGGACCGCCGGATCATGAGCGCGCTCCAGTTCGACGGGCGCGCCTCGTTCCGGCGCATCGCCCGGGCGCTCGGCTCCTCGGAGCAGACGGTCGCCCGCCGCTACCGGCGTCTGCGCGAGGCCGGCGTCCTGCGCGTCGTCGTCCTCCCCGATCCGCGCGCGTCGCGCGAGAGCCTGTTCGTCCGCATTCGCACGGCCCCGGGCGCGGCAGAGCCGATCGGCGCCGCGCTCGCCCGCAGGCCCGACGTCTCGTGGGTCACGCTCGCCGCGGCCGGGACCGAGGTGACGTGCGCGCTGCGGGCCGACGACCCGCGCGACCGCGACGAGCTCGTCCTGAGGAACCTCCCGCGCCTGAGCCAGGTCACCGACGTCTCGACGGCCTCGTTGCTGCACGTCTTCGCCGGAACCGGCCTGCACGAGTGGCAGGGCTTCGACGCGCGCCTGGACGCCCGGGAGATCGCCGCGCTCGGCACCCGCTCGCGCCGCGGCGTCCCCGTGCGCCGCACCGCCGACGAGCCCGGTCTCACCCCCGACGACGACGCGCTCCTCGCGCCGCTCGCCGCCGACGGCCGCATCTCCTACGCGGCGCTGGCCGCCGCCACCGGGCGCAACGGGAGCGCGGTCGCCCGGCGGGTCGAGGCGCTCCTGGAGCGCGGGTTGCTCTTCGTCGACGTCGAAGTCGCCTACGCCCTGATCGGGTTCCGCGCGGCCGCGACCCTCTGGCTCACCGTTGCCCCGGCCGACATCCACCGGGTCGGCGGCGAGATCGCCCTGCACCCGGAGGTCGGCTTCGTCGGCGCCGTGTCCGGTCCGGCCAGCCTCGTCGTCGCCGTCACCTGCCGCGACACCGCCGACCTGTACCGCTACATCACCGAGCGCCTGGCCCCGATCGCCGCGATCCGACAGCACGAGGTCACCATCACCGTGCGCCACCTCAAGCAGGCGGGCACCGTCATGGACGGCGACCGCCTGCCGCGTCTCTGGACGGTTGACGTGTGATCAGCGGCCGTGGGCCGCGCGTGCCCGTCCAGGTGGTCAGGTGGTCCGGCGCGCGGGGTCGGCCCGGTCGCTCCCGATCGCCCGGCCCCGCAGGACCGCGCCCGTCGCCCGCAACGCGCCGAACCCGGCTCCGTCGTCGGCCGGGTCGGGCGGGTGGTCACAGGACGAGGACGAGCTTGCCGCCGGGGCGGCGGGATCGGCTGAGCTCGGCCGCTTCCCGGATCCGGTCGAGGGTGTAGGTGCGGGCGACCGGCACGACCAGGACGCCTTCGCCGGCGAGCCTGGCGAACTCGTCCATCCGGTCGTAGCGGATCTCGGTAGTGGTCCGGACACCCAGTTCGGCCGCGGCGGCGAAGTCCGAGAGGGTGAGGACGCGGTCGGGATCCCCGGTCAGCCCGATCAGCGTGGGCAGCGAGCCGCCGGCCGGACCGGGCAGGTCGGGGCGGTCGATCCGGCCCCCGGTCGGCGTGGCGTCCAGGGCGCGGTCCACCGGGCCCTGGGCCAGTTCGCTGACGCGCCCGGCCATGCCCTCGCCGTAGGCGGTCACCCGGGCGCCGATCCTTCCCAGGGCGGCGGCGCGAGTCGGCCCGGCCGTGGCGATCACCCGAATGCCCCGGTGCAGCGCGAAGCGCACCGCCGCCTCGCCCACGGTGGTGCCCGCGCCGTGGACGAGCAGCAGCTCACCCGGCTGTACGTCGAGGTCGTCGAGCGCGCGCCACGCCGTTTCGGCCGCCATCGGCAGCGCGGCGGCCTGCTCGGCGCTCACGCCCTCGGGGATGCGGGCCCAGACCGGCATCAGCGCGTACTCGGCGGCGCCGGCCGTCGGGCCGTCGAAGGCGGCCGGGCCGAACACGCGGTCGCCGACCCGGACGCCGGTGACACCCTCGCCGAGCGCGTCGACGGTGCCCGCGACCTCGAACCCGAGCCCGCGGGGCAGCGGGGGCAGACGGTCGGCGAGGAGACCGTCGACGACGTGCCAGTCGGCCGGTGTCAGGCCGCACGCCCGCACGGCGATCCGGATCTGTCCGGGCCCCGGCTGCGGCGGTGGGACGTCGCGGAGCACGATCACGTCCGGAGGACCGAACCGGTCGAATTGCAGAGCCTTCACGATGATCTCCAACATGATGACAGCATCTGTTGTCATCGACCCTACCAGGATGTGACGACAGCCTCTGCCGTCATATCCTGGTGGGCATGCCACGATGGGATTCCGACGCGCAGGGCCGACTCGAGCGCGCGGCGCTCGAACTCTTCGAGGCCCAGGGGTTCGAGCGCACCTCGGTCGCCCAGATCGCGGGCGCCGCCGGCCTGAAGGAGCGCTCCTTCTACCGCTACTTCCCCGACAAGCGGGAAGTCCTCTTCGCCGGAGACGGGCTGGAGGCCCACCTCGTGGCGCAGGTCGAGGCGGCCGACCCGGACCTCGCCCCGATCGAGGTGCTGCTGACCGCACTGGGCGCCGCGGAGGAGGTCGTCGGTCCGCGTGAGTTCCTGCTGCGCCGTGGAAGAGTGATCGCCGCCAACCCGGCACTGGCCGAGCGCGATCTGATCAAGCTCGCCGACATCGCCGACGCGCTGGCGTCGGCGCTGGAGCGCCGCGGCGTCGAGCCCGGAAGGGCGCGCTTCATCATCGACGTGGTGCTGGCGATCCACCGGCGCGCCCTGCCCCGCTGGCTGGCCGAGCCGGACACCACCCTCGCCCAGCTCATGGCCCAGGCCGCCGCCGAGCTGCGCGAGGTGGTCGCACCGTCGGCTCCCACGACCCGCTGAACCGGCCGGACCGCTCAGGCCGCGTGGGCGCGTGTCGGGCGGGTGAGGCGTCCGGCGACACCGCCCCGGCAGAAGCCGCTCTCGTCGACGGGGGCGAGCGGCAGGTCGGCGCGCCGCCGCTCGACCGGGTCGGGGTTGGCGAGGAAGCCGCGACCGAAGGCGACGAGACCGGCGCCCGGCCGCTGGACCGCGACCGGCAGGGAACGCGGCTCACCGAGGCCGGCGGCGCCTTCCCGCCCCGCGCCGGGGCTCTGCCGCGCTCCGCGCCGCGGGCGAGAGGCGCGGCCCGGCCCGCCCGGGTCGTGGTCGGCGCTACACCACCGGACTCGTCGCCACCCCGGCCCTGCTCGGCTTCCGCCGCCGCCACCCCGACGCCGACGCGCGGACCCCGCTCCTGGAGTGGAACGAGCCGCGCCGGGCCCTGCTCGACCACCGCGTCGACACCGTGGTGACCCGACTGCCGCTGCGCACGGACGGCCTGGACGTGACCGTCCTGTGCGACGAGCCCCGGATGCTGCCGGGATCCGTGCAGCACCGGCCGGCGGGCAGGGAAGCCGTGACGATCGACGACATCGCCGACGAGCCCGTCCCGCGTTTCGCCGACGCCGAGTGGAGCGCCTCCTGGCGCCTCGATCCGCGCCCCCGCGGGGACCCCGCGCCGGACGGCCCGTTCGTCGACACCGTCGAGGACAAGCTGGAGTTCGTCGCCGCCGGACAGACCGTGGCCGTCGTCCCGGCCACCCGGGCGGGCGGCCGCGGCCGCCTGGTCGCCGCTGTCACCAAGTCCGTCCGCGACTGCCTCCGCGCGCAGCCCGGTGGGGTTCGGTGAGGGCGCGGGCGGGCGGACGATCAGGGCATTCCGAACGTCACGTCCTCCCCCGGGCGCCGGCGGGGTGGGGCCGGTGGCCGACGGGGCGAGTCAGAGCCGATCGCCAGGCTGCCGATCCGGTGGGTGACTCGATCGCCGCCTTCAGGCCGCGGTTCGGGCGGGTCGGGCTCCGGCGCACCCCTCCCGGGCGGCTCCTTCCGGATCCGCCCGGGCAGTCGCCCGGGCGGACGGTGACGATCGCCCGGCCCCTTGGGTGCCGCACCCTGGCAACAGGTTCTCCCAGCGCGCGACGCCGAGTCGGCAGTCAGCGGCCGGCAGTCGGCGGCCGGAGCTTCAGTGCCTCCCGGGCGGCGTCCGCCTGCTCGCCGCGTCCTGGCGCGCGATCGGCCGCGAACCGGGCCTCAGGCGGCCTCGGCCGTCCGCGCCTTGGCCCTGCGCACCTCCCGCAACGCGGCGGACCAGGCGGTCAGCTGATCGAGCATGCCGGCCACGGCGGTGTCGAGGCCCTCCTGGGGGACGAAGGCGCCGGTGCGGAACGAGGGGTGCGTGGAGACGGTGGGCTGGGTGCGCACGGTGGCCACCTGGAGTTCGGCGAGGACGAGCCGAAGCGCCTCGGCGGCCCGGGCTCCGGCGGCCCAGCCGCCGTAGCTGATGATCCCGGCGGCCTTGTCGTTCCACTCCCGGTAGACGTAGTCCAAGGCGTTCTTCAGGGCTCCGGGATAGGAGTGGTTGTACTCGGGGACGAGGAACACGTAGCCGTCGAAGCCGTCGACGAGTGCGCCCCAGGCACGGGTGTGGTCGTGCCGGTACTGCTGGAGGTTCGGGTTGCCTGGCTCGTCCAGGTTGCCGAGGTCGTGGTCGGCGAGGTCGAGGAGTTCGTAGTCGGCGCCGCCGTGGGCGCGGGCGGCCTCCAGCGCCCAGGCGGCGATCTGGTCGCCGCGGCGTCCGGGGCGGGTGCTTCCGAGGATGAGCGCGATGCGGAGCGGCATGGTCTTCCCTCCAGGAGAGTTGTCACGTCAACTCTAGGCGGGCACGAGTTGACGTGACAACTCTCCTGGTCGCGGTAGTCTCGGCGGCATGACGGAGACTCGATCGCTGGAACCCGAGGAGTGGGAGCTCTGGGACGCCTGGATGCGCGCGCAGCGCCTGCTCGCCAGGGAACTGGAGCGTGGCCTGCAGCGTGACTGCGACATCTCGAAACCCGAGTTCAGCGTGCTGGTGACACTGTGGCGGGCCGCCGGCAGCGAGATGCGGGTCGGCGAGCTCTCCGAGTCACTCGACTGGGACAAGAGCCGCGTCTCGCACCAGCTGACGCGGATGGAGAAACGCGGCTTCGTCAAGCGCACCCAGTACGGGGCCGACGGTCGCCGCGCGGGGGTCGGACTGACCGCCCAGGGGCGCCGCGCCGCCCAGAGTGCCATCCTCGTGCACGGCGGCAACATCCGCCGCCACTTCCTCGACTCGCTGACCCCCGAGCAGGAATCGGTCATCCGGGCCTGGAGCGAGCAGACGGTCGACCGCATGGAGCCGGGCTCCGCCGAGTGAACGGCACGGTCCCGTCCGCCGGCAGTCGGCCGTCGGCGCGATCTGCCGACCGCGTTCGCGGGAGTCAACGGAGGCAGGTCCGCCGCCACTCGGCCAGCGGCACGTTCTGGGCGGCGTCGGCCCCCAGGACGACCTGCCCGCAGGAGCCCCGCCACCCGGGCCTGAACGAGTCCCGCAGCACGGCTTCGAGCCGGTGCACGAGGTCCCGGAAGCAGCGCCCGGCCGGCTCGTCCTCGGCCGCCACGCGCGTCCGCCCTCGAACGGTTCCACCCTGGCACGTGTACCGAATGCGTACCGGGACACCACAGGCCCCCCGCCCCCGAGGGGGTGGAGGGCCTGCGGCCTGCGGTCACACTCGTGCCCCAGACAGGAATCGAACCTGCGACACCGGCTTTAGGAGATCTTCCAGGGCAGGGACCTGACCTGTGTCGATGCATGCCGCACCGGCCTTGACCTGCGTAGATTCCTTTCACTGCTTCGCGCCGACCCGCAACCCTTCTCACTCCCGTGTGCACTGAATCCGCACAGCGGATCCGAGCGGCTCGGGCGGCGGCGGCTGCCGCCGACGGTGACCTCGTGGTCAACGCGCGCACTGACACCTACCTCCGTCAGGTCGGTCCGGAGGGTACGCGCCTCGACGCCACGTTGGAGCGGCTTGCGATCTATCGCGCCGCCGGTGCCGACAGCCTGTTCGTCCCCGGTGTCGTCGACGAGCCGACGATCGAGGCGCTGGCCGACGCCGTGGACGGCCCGTTGAACATCATGGCGGGCCCGGGTGCCCCCTCGGTCCGGCGTCTGGGCGAGTTGGGCGTCGCCCGGGTCAGCGTCGGTCCCTTGCTCACCCAGATCGCGTTGGAGAGCACGCGGAGGGCGGCGGTCGCGCTGCTCGGCGTCGGCGGCTACGGCGACACCGCCGACACGATCGACTTCGGTACGATCAATGGAGCGTTCACGCGCTGAGGGCGCGTCGCCGTGCCCGTGATACTCGATTCACGCGCGAGCGCGCCAGGTGTGCCGGCTCCGGCCACCTGACGCGCTCGTCCGGTTCATTCCGTACGGCCGCTCACCGCCTCGTCAGGGCACGGCGTCCTCCTGCGGGGCGGCATCTTCCCGCGGCGCGGGATCCTCTCGCGGCGCGGCGTCCGCCCGCGGCGCCATCGAGACCAGGGCGAGGACCGCCGAGACCAAGCCCAGCAGGCCGCAGACCCACCACACCCCGCGATGCAACGCCTCCCAGACCGCGACGCCGAAGACCGGGCCCAGTGCCAGTCCGAGCCCGAACGACGCCTGATGCGCGGCGATGTAGCGGGCCTTCACCGTGTCCGGGAAGGTCGCCGGGTACGAGAACATCATCGGTCCGCTGAACATCGCCCCGAACGCGACCAGGAGCGTGGCGATGAAAAGAACGGTCACGTTCAGTGTGGCCAGCGCGTACCCGATCAGCCCGATGCCGAAGACCGCCTGACCGAACGCGCTGACCCGGTGGGCCGGACGGTTCTGGGTGTACGAGGTCACCTTCAGTTCGAACAGGATGAGCGTCAGCGACGAGACCACCAGAACGGCGCTGTAGACCGCGGTGGGATATCCGTCGGCGGTGATCTGCAGCGGCAGGGCGACGTAGTACTGGCCGTAGATCACGGCGCCGAGCAGCATCGAGAGCAGGAAGAGCAGGAACCGGCCGTCCCGCAGAAGAGCGAGATAGGCACTCCGGGTGGGGACGTTCGTCCGCTCCTGAGCCCTGGTCGACGTGCCGGCCGGGAAGAAGATCGAAGCCAGGCCGGCGTACGCCAGGGCCGTCAGGCCGTCCACCCAGAACAACAGGTCCCAGTCGACCAGCACCAGCGCGGCCGCGATCAGCGGGCCGAGTGCCGAGCCGGCGCTGATCGCCGTGCGCTGCATGGCGAAGGCCATCACCCGGTTCTCGGCCGGCATCAGCTCCGCCAGCAGCACGGACGACGCCGGACGATAGGCCTGGGTGGCGAGACCGGCCAGTCCGACGACGACCAGCAGCACTCCGTAGAGCGCCGGCGTGGCCAGCCAGGGGACTATCGAGATCAGAACCGCCGAGACGGTCATGGCACCGATGATCGTGTTCCGCGGACCCGCTCGGTGCGTCACCTCCCCACCGGTCAGGGTGCCCAACACGGCTCCCGCGCTGTAGACGGTGAGCGCGATGCCGGCTTGACCGACCGAGAAACGGTTCACGGTCAGATAGAGCAGCAGAAAGCTCTGCGCGAAGGCACCGGCCTGGTTGACCAATATGCCCCCGAGCAGGTACCTGACCGGGACCGGGGTAGCTCGGAAACTCGCGAGAACGCTCGGCGAATCCGGACGTTTATCAGAGTTTTTTGTGATGCTCGCCATGGGCACGATCCCAGCAGGGACGTTAATTGACCGCCAGGACGCCGATGCCGGAACAATCAATTCCGTGGCCGGGGCGCCTCATCCGCAGTCGTACCAGAAGCCGCTGAGGGCAGGCTCGTGGGGGACCGGTCCGGATCGCGGGACCGAGCGCAGCACGGGTCGCCGCGGCACCTCCAGCGCGCGCACACTGCGGCGCTCGACGTCGAGCATCTCCCGGAGGAACGCCCCGACCAGCCGCAGTGAGTAGTAACGTCCGGTCGTCGCGGACCGCCAGAGCAGGCCCGCGTCGACGCTCGACTCCAGCCTGGTTTCGGCCGTTGCCTGCGGTATGTCCAGAACCGAGGCGGCGGTGGCCGCCGTGGTTCCGTCGGACAGGTGGTGGGTCAGGAAGAGCAGAGCCGAGCGGGTACCCTCCGGCAACCGTCGGTAGGCGGCGGCGAGCCGGTCGCGGAGCTTGACATCGCCGACAGCGATCAACTCCAACGCCAGGTCGGGGCGGCTCAGCTGGTCGGCGACCGAGCGGATGGTTTGCTCAGGCCGCGCCGCGAGCCGGCGGCCGAGCAGGTTGAGCGCCAGCGGGGAGTTGCCGCAGGCGTCGGCGACGGCGGATACGGCATCGCACTCGGCCCGCGTCCGCGCCGCCCCGGCGATCCGGCTGAGAAGGGTGACCGACGCCTCGTTGCTGAGGGCACAGAGCTCAATGCGATGCGTGTCGTCGAGTCCGAGCAGCCGGGCCCGGCTGGTGACGAGGGTCAGGCTCTGTCCCGACGCGCCGATCAGCGGGCGGATCTGCTCCTCGTCCTTGACCCCGTCGAGCAGTACGAGCAGTCGGCGTTCCGCAAGCATCGAGCGATAGAGATTGACCTGCTGGATCGGGTCCGCGGGGAGTAACTCCGGCGGCAGGCCCAGCGCGTGGAGAAAGCCGGTCGCGACGTGGTGGGCGCCCGCCCCGGGATCCGTACAGTTCAGGTTCGCGAAGAGCTGGCCGTCCGGGTAGTCGTTCGATGCCATGGCGGCCAGGCGCAGCGCGAGTGCGGTCTTGCCCATACCGACCGGACCGGTGATCAGCAGCGGACGTCGGTGGTCGGCGTCGAGCCGCATATGGCTTATCGCTTCGGCCGTGATCGACTCCCGGCCGACGAACGTGGTGAGACCCCGGGGGATCTGCTTCGGCCGCGGCAGGCGCGTCACGGCGGGAACGGACCTCCGCCCGCGCTTGCCAGTCGCGCTGGAATACTGCCCGGCCGATGCGGCGTCCACCTTGTAGACGCCCAGATGCCGGGCGAGCCAGCGCCAACGGTGTTCCCACTCCTGCTGATCGCCACCGCATGCCGCGACGAACGCCAGTGTCACCGGCAGTGTCGGAAGACGATGGCCGCTCGCGGCGCTGGAGAGGACCGACGGGGCGAAGAGCGCGACCTTGGCAAGATCCCGGTAGCTCGGCTTTCCGGAGCTTTCTCGTAGAGCTCGCAGATCATTGGCGAACTCCGCCAGTGGCCCGGCGTCGGGGTCGATCAGACGTTCAGGCCTGGCCACGACTCTCCTCATATCACATCGCAGTGCGGCGCACGGGGACGGTCTGGAGTGTGCAGGCATTCGCGTCGAATCTCCGGCCAGCATACTTTCGTACGGGTTTGCGACGCGCATAGGCCCACAGCCGTGGAGCCACTTTGAACGGCTTTCAGGCGTCTCCACCATAGTGGATCTCCCACTAAGAAGACATCTCATTTGGGTTTGTAAGCTGCTCGCGTGACGATCGTGGAGCGCTTGGTGCCGGACGAGCTGTGGGAGCTGTTCCAGTTGGTGGTGCCGCCGGCGCCGAGTCGGCCGCAGGGTGGTGGTCGGCGCCGCTACGGGGACCGCGAGGTGCTGGCGGCGATCGTCTTCGTCGCCACGTCGGGGTGCACGTGGGCCCAACTTCCGCCCTGCTTCGGCCCGTCCGGGCCCACCGCGCACCGGCGCTTCACCGAGTGGAGCAAGGCCAGGGTCTGGGCCGAGCTCCATCGGGTCGTCCTGGACGAGCTCGGCGCGCAAGGCGAGTCGGACTGGTCGCGGTGCGCGGTCGACTCGGTGAACACGCGGGCCCTGAAAAAGGGGAGCTGACAGGTCCGAATCCTGTCGATCGGGGCACGTACGGGTCGAAGATCCACCTGCTCACCGAACGTACCGGCCTGCCCCTGTCACTCGCCGCCTCCGGCGCCAACGTCCATGGCAGCCAGGCCCTGATCCCGCTCGTCGAGGCGATCCCACCGATCCGCTCACGCCGCGGACCCAGGCACCGCAGGCCAGGCAAACTGCACGCCGACAAAGCCTACGACCACCGCTTCATCCGCTCCTACCTGCGACGACGACAGATCCCGGCCCGCATCGCCCGCCGGGGCATCGACTCCTCCCGGCGCCTCGGCCGCCACCGCTGGGTGATCGAGCGCACCGTGGCCCGGTTCGGCGCCTTCCGCCGACTGCACCGCCGCTACGAACGCAAGGCCGACCACTTCGCCGCCTTCGTCAGCATCGCCGCCGCCCTCATCTGCACCCGCCGAATCCCCAAATGAGATGGCTTCTGAATGCGTACCGGGACGCCGCAGGCCCCCCGCCCCCGAGGGGGTGGAGGGCCTGCGGCCTGCGGTCACACTCGTGCCCCAGACAGGAATCGAACCTGCGACACCGGCTTTAGGAGGATTGGCGTAGGGCACACGGGCCGAACTGGGCTTCCCCACGCAAGGCCCCAGCCAACTTTCGCCCACCTAGACCCATGACTACCCGCCACATACCGCTGGATCTGGCACAGCTATGGCACGCAAGGCGTGACCTTCAGAGGTCCAGTTCAGAGCTGCTCGATCAGCTCGCCCCTTCAGCCAGCCGCACTCTCGGCAGCTACTGTGCTCGTGGCCGCCTGCCTACTCTTTCCGCCAGCCAGCTCGTAGAAGAACCCGACCACCCCTAGGACGACCAGGGGGATGGCAAGCAACCAAAACCAAAAATACGCGCCGCCATTCAGCGCCGCCCAGGTTCCTAGCCAGATGCCACCAAGGCCAAATACGGCTCCAAGCGCCATAGAGGCAGTGTCGCGCTTGAGCGTGTCCTCGTGGACACAAACCTCTCTATAGCGCAGGGCAGTTGCATGAAGTTGATCTTCAATCACAGACTTCGCCTCTGCGCCATTTGGCATGCTCTCCGCCACTTCCATCTCGGACCGCAAGCGCGCCAGCACCACGCTGGATCTGCGCTGACGGTTCGATCGCACGGTAAAAAATCCCGTGAGGAGCGCGAGCGCGATGGGCGAGACGGCGGAAATAACCTGCGTGACGGAGTCGAGCTGCACCGAACCCCCTGGCTGGTCGTGAGCTTGGGTGTTGAGTTATATCCGATGCCAAAGCCACTTGTAAGAACTACAGCAAAAATTGGGGTCGGCCACTTCCTGATGCTGCCTCAGGACACTTTGAAGGCAAGCGGGGTGATCCCCTCCTCGATCGGGCAGCTTCGCCGCACCCGGGTTCTCCAGGGGCCGCCAAGGCTCACGTCCGTGACGCTTGCGCTTGGCCTTGGCGGCCCCTGGAGGTTCCGGGTACGCCCTTGGGTGTCCGGTCGAGGAGGGGACCGTCCCGCGCCCCACACCGTTCACCACGACGAAGGTGCACCTTCGATCCCGCCGGCTTCCCCTCCGAGGAGGGCCGGGGTTTGGGGCAGAGCCCCATGGGCTTCACCGCGGACTCGCTACAGCCGCGCGCCCGGCGGGAGCCGGGCCGGAGCGGGGCGGAGACAGGAGCGTCGGCCCGGCGGTGAGCCGGGGCGCGCGCGGCGAGCGGTAGCGAGCCGCCTTGAACCCGTAGAGAAGGTTTTTACTCACTCACACCCGGGCGTCAGATCGCTCGGCGAGATCGCGAAGCTCCGGCGTTGCCGAACGGCCAGCGAGCAGCAGCAGTTCACGAATCGTGGCCCGTGCCGTCACGTGGGTGTGGATCAGGTTCGGAGACAGCTCCTCCGCCTGAAGCAGGGAGCCTAGGGCTTCACCGAGTTGCCGGCGCTGCGTGTAGGCCCGGCCAAGGTCGAGAAGGAGCCGTGCCTGTCGCTCGGCGGAGAGCCCCGACGCGTCGATCCGGGTGCCGACGTCGAGCGCTTCGCCCGCATCGCCGAGATCGACGGCGATCGAGACGGTTTGGATCTCGACGTTGGTGGGCCCGAACTCCAAGTTGAAGTCGTTGCGGTCCTCGCCCAGCCTGCGGGCGACCTTCCTCGCACGGTCCAGCTCTTGGCGTGCCTGTGAACGGTCTCCGGAGCGCGCGCTGGCCAGCGCCAGCACCAAGTGCAGGGATCCAGTGACCGACAGGACCTCGGGGGTCCGGTTGCCCGCCTGGAGATGCTGTTCCAACGCGTGGAGAGCGGTCGTGGCCGAGTGGTCCGCCTGGTCGTAGTGCTTCAAGCGCACGAATGCATGCGCGAGCCGGAAGACGCCGGCGAACACTTCCAAGGGCTGCCCGGACTCCTCAGCCGCACGAATCGAGCGGTCGGCGGCGATCCACGCGGCGTCTCCCTCGTCCTGCCGCACGAAGGCTGCGGACAAGGCCTGATAGGTCCGGCTGAGCTGGCCCCACAGCTGAGGACGCTGATCAGTGGGTGCCGTCCGGGCGGCGCGCTCGATCCTCGGCAGCAGGGAGCCAAGAGCGTCACTCAGCTCAGCGAACTGATTGTTGTGGGTCAGCTCCCACACCCGGTCGACTGCGGCTTGCAGCTCCGCGACGGTCACGGGCGCCTCGGTGGGGTCTGCTGTCAGCAGCACCTCGGGTACGGGGTGACCGGAGATCAAGAGCCGGGCTTCGTCCAGGTCGTTCGACTCCTCCGTAGGCGTCACCGCCACAACCGCGTCAGGCGCCGGCGCGTCCGGGCGGAGGTCTTGGAGCGACACGCCCAGGCCGTCGGCGAGCATGCGGAGCACGTCGAGCCGGTTCACCGGCTGAATGCCGCGCTCGACCTGCGAGAGCCAACTCGCCGTCCTACCGATCTCAGCAGCGAGGTGCTTCTGCGTCATCCCGCTCGCCTCGCGCAGCTTGGCCACCCGCGCACCGAAGGCGCGCCGCTCCTCGGGCGTCACGCCGCCACCGGCCCCTTCCCTGCCGTGGCGGACAGGAACGTCACGTCTACGCCGGACAGGTACTGCTCGCGCTGAGCGAGGAAGTGCTTGGTGTGGGGCTGCTGCTCGTGCTGGTCGAAGGCGTCCCGGTCCGCGTACAGCTCGTAGAACACCCGGACGTTCGGCTCGTCCGGGACTACGTGGACGACGTAGGCGAGCGTCCCGGGCTCCTGGGCCTTGATGCCGGCGAGCGTCTGCTCGACCAGATCGTCGAAGGCCGCTGCGGCTTCGTCGTCCCGAAGCTCGAAGCGGACCACCAGACCGAATCCGTTGATCATTTTCCCTCCTCCACCTGTGGGTGCCCCCACAACTCAGGACCGAAGTTGTGGCGACCGCCACAAGACTCGCAGAAGTGCTGCTTCACAGCTACTCACAGAACTTCTTGACTCACAGAAAAACTGCGCCTACCTTCATAGAGAAGCTGCTACTCGGCGCACGGGCGCCGGAGCTGACTCAAGGAGTAGGCCCATGGCCACTTTCAAGATCGACCTCTCGACCGCGTTCGTGTTCGTGGTCATCCCCCCGGCGCTCAAGCTGGTGAGCAAGCAGACCGGTGAGGTGGCGATCGACCGGGAGACCGGTGCGAAGCTCCTGACGGTGGGGCTGACGATCGCCGACGACGGCGAGGCGAACCTCTACAACGTGACCGTGCCGGAGACCGGCGTCTCCGAGGGCCTGGCGGTCGGCATGCCGGTGGCGGTGACCGGGCTCAAGGCGCGCGACTGGGAGAACGAGTTCAACGGCCAGAAGCGGCACGGGATCTCGTTCCGCGCGATGGCGATCACGTCCCTCGTCCCGGCTCCCGCGAAGGTCTGAGCGCCGTGTCCGAGCTGCTGACGCTCGCTGAGGTGGGTGGCCCGCTGGCCGCTGTCGCCGGCGGTGCGGCGTACGCGCGGGTCAAGGCTCCGTCCCTCTACTGGTCGGCGATCGGTCTTCCGGTCACGGCGGTCCGGTTCTCCGCCACCTACGGCAGCACGATGGACGCCTGCGGCCTGACCGTCGAGCCGTCCCGGCTGCGGGTGCTGATCATCCGGGCGACCACCCGGCGGGAGATCCGCCCCGTTCCGCCGAAGATCCGACGGGTTCGGCCGACGTCGACGGGTCTGCGGGTCCGCCTGCGGTTGGCTCCCGGGCAGGAACCGGCGGACGTGGCGGCTTCGGCGGAGCGACTGCGGCACGCCTGGGGTGTGCACGCCGTGCACGTCTCGGTGGTGAAGCCCGGTGTGATCGAGCTGCGGATGACCGGCTTCGACGTGCTCCGCAAGGTGCGGATGCCGCGTCGGCTGCCGGCCGGTGAGTTGCTGGTCCCGGTGGCCCTGCGGGAGGACGGCACGGCCTTCGTCCGGAACTACCGGGCGGTGCCGCACTGCCTGACCCTGGGTGCGACGCTCACCGGCAAGTCCGTGTACCAGCGGAACCTGATCACCGGGCTCGCCCGGCTGGACGTGGCGCTCGTCGGGATCGACTGCAAGTTCGGTGTGGAGCTGGCACCGTTCGCGCCCCGGCTGTCGGCCCTGGCAACGGACTCCGGTCAGGCAAGTGCCCTGCTGGACAAGCTCGTGGGCGAGATGGAAGCGCGGTACGACCTGATCCGCAGTCACCAGGGCATCCCCGGCTCGGTGCCGGACGACGAGATCACGTCGGACATCTGGGGCCTGCCTGTCGGGATCCGGCCCGTCCCGCTGGTGCTCGTCGTGGACGAGATCGCCGAGCTGTTCCTCGTCGCCACCCGCAAGGACGAGGAGCAACGTGATCGCATGGTCACCCAGTTGATCCGGATCGCCCAACTGGGACGCGCCGCAGGGATGTTCGTGGAAGCCTGCGGTCAGCGCTTCGGCTCCGAGCTGGGCAAGGGAGCCACCATGCTGCGCGCTCAGCTCACCGGCCGCGTGGTGCACCGGGTGAACGACGTGGAGACCGCCCGGATGGGCCTCGGGGACATCTCGCCCGAGGCGGTGCTCGCCGCCACGCAGATCGTCCCGGAAATGCCCGGTGTCGCGGTGGCCGGCGACTCCTCCGGCGGCTGGTCCCGCATCCGCACCCCGTACATGTCCCTCGCGGAAGCTGCCGGGATCTGCCGGGAGACCGCACGTCTCGCGCCCGAACTGCCCTCGCTGGACGAATTCCGCCCCTACGTCCCGCCGGTGAGCACCCCGGATGACGGCCCTTCGCTGATCAAGCCCCGTCCCGTCACCGGCTGACCTTCTCCGATCCGGTCGGCGCGACCGCAACCGCGCCACGTCCCTACCCCGCCATGCCCAACTCACGGAAGGAGGACCGACCTATGCCGCTGCCCCGCGCGGACGCCGTACTCGTCCAAGCCGCCATCGCCGGCGCCCTGTCCTTCGCCCACCTCCATGACCTCGCTCAGGCCGCCGGACAGCACGGCTGGAAGGCGTGGGCCTACCCCGTCTCGGTGGACCTGCTCCTGGTCGCCGCCTGGCACCGCATGCGCGTCCTGCGGGCCGCCGGCACCCCGGCCCCGGCTGCCTGGACCTGGTTCGCGATCGCCCTGGCCGCCTCGCTCGGCGCCAACGTCGCCACCGCCGGACTGCTCGACCTCGACCACGTCCCGGCCTGGCTCCGCATCCTGGTCGCCGGCTGGCCCGCCCTCGCCTTCTTCGGCGGCACGCTGCTCGCCCACAGCGTCGCCAACACCGCTCGCTCGACCGCAGATCAGCCTGAGGCTGAGGTCGAACTGCCGCTCTACGAAGCCGAGATCACCCCGCCACTCGCCCCGGCGACCGTCCCGGAGCCGGAGCCGATCGAAGCACCCGAAGAAGTGCCCGCCCTCCCTGCCGCTCAACCGTCGGCACCCCCAGCCGTGGCCGTTCCCGCTGCCTTGGTGGAGCACGCCCGCAAGATCGCCGACGACCACCGCTCCCGCACCGGCACGCCGATCGACCCGAACACCCTCCGCGTCCGGCTGGGCGTCCCGCCGCACTTCGCCGACGCCATCACCGCTCAACTCACCTGACCAAGAAGGGAGTCACCCATGGCCCGCCCGATCCGCCTGCGCAACGTGATGCGCATCGGCCCCGTCCAGGTCGGCACCTACTACGACGGCCGTGGCCGCGAGAAGCACACCGCCGCCTGCACCGCCCCGCGCTGCGGCTTCTCCGCCGACTACGACAGCCGCGCCGCCGCCGAGATCGCCGCCCGCACCCACCGCTGCACCATCCGCTGACAGGAGAACCGCCATGAACGTCACCCTGCCCCTGGTCGTCGTCCTCGGCGCCGGCGTGTGGACCGCCGTCAAGTTCCTCGGCATCCGCCTGTGGGTCGCCGCCCTGATCGCCCTCTTCGGCTTCTACCTCTCCGGGACCTTCCTCGCCCCCGTGATCGACGAGACCACCCGCTCCGGCGTCAACGCCGTCACCCAGAAGTGAAGGGGCGACCTGTCGTGTCCTCTCTCGCCTTCGCGCCCGGCCCGCTGGTCCTGACCCCGGACGCCTCCGGCCTGGTCGCCGAGATCGAGGCGTACCTCGCCACCTTTCCCGCTCCGGCCCGAGTCCTCGTCCCGTACGTCTGCCCGCTCGGCTCGACCGTGCAGCGGTGGAACGCGGGTTTCCCGCAGCCGCGGCTTTCCCTGCTGGACCGGCTCGCCCACCGCCCGGCCCGCCCGGTCGCCGTCACCGTCGCGGACCACCTGCGGCTGACCTCCCGCTACCTCGCCGAAGTCGGCTGGGTCCAGGGCGCCCTGTGGGACTCCGCCGGCCGCGTCTGCCTCCTCGGCGCCCAAGCCGCAGTCCTCGCCCACGGCTACGGCACCCCGTACACGGTCAGCCGTGCCCGCAACCAGGTCATGGAAGTGCTGCGCCTCGTCGGCCTGAACGCCGTTTCCCCGGACGTCTTCAACGACGCCCCCGGCACCCGCCAGGCCGACGTTCACCACCTGCTCGACCGGGCCTCCGCCCGCGCCCTCTCCCTCGGCATCTGACCGGTTTCCGGGGCGGTTGCAAGCCTCCAAGCCATCCCGCCGCCCCGGAGACCTCGACCCGCTCCGGAAGGACCGCCATGGACCTCGCCCCGCTCCTCGCCGCCGGCGTCCCCCTGCTCGGCTGGACCACCCACAGCACCGTCCTCGCCCGCCGCCTGGCCACCGCCCGCCGCGACCCGCTCACCGGGCTCCTGACCCGCGACGGCTTCACCACCCGCGCCGAACGGCTCATCCGCCGCCACCCCGAGCGCACCACCGTCCTGCTGATCGACCTGGACGACTTCAAGGCCGTCAACGACACCCACGGCCACGCCGCCGGGGACGCCGTGCTCGCCGCTACGGCCAAGCGCCTGGCCACCTGGTGCGGCACCGACGGCATCGCCGCCCGCCTCGGCGGAGACGAGTTCGCCGCCATCGTCCTCGACGCCGAACACCGCGTCCCCGACCTGAACGACCAGCTCCACCACCCCGTCCCGTACGGCACCCAGCTGCTGAGCGTGAGCGCCTCCGTCGGCACCTCGCACCCGGCCACGCTGCTGCTCACCGAAGCGCTCTCGGCGGCCGACCGCCAGATGTACGCCGCCAAGCCCGGCACCCGCACCGCGCGCCGCCGCTGACACAAGACCGGTCCCCGGCACGGCAGCAAGCCTCCAAGCATCCCGCCGCGCCGGGGACCTCAACCCTCCCCGAACCGAAGTCCGCGAAGGAGAACACCATGATGCCCCAGCACACCCGTCCGGCACGTCCGATCTGCCCGAACTGCGACGGCTTCGCCAGTGCCGCCATCGCCACCGGCCTGCGCCTGACCGACGGCTCCCGCGACACCGTCCCGGTCACTTGCCCGGCCTGCCACGGCACCGGCACCACCACGGCCCCCGCCCGGCGCGCCCTCACCACCGCCCGGCGCTGACCGCCATGGGCGCCCACTTCGACTGGTCCGACAAACGGCACTGGTCCCCGCGCGCCGAACCCTGCGGCATCTGCGACAAGCCGACCAACCTCCGCTCCGACCGTGGCAAGCCCGCCCACAAGGTCTGCGCGGAGACCTGGACCGACCAGCACGCGAAGCCCACCGACAAGTCCTGATCGCACGGCCCGGAGCCAACTCTCCCGGCTCCGGGCCTCGCTGCACCGGAGGTGTTCCACATGGCCGCCACTGCCCCACCGCCGATCGCCGACCTGACCGCCTTAGCCTCCCTCGGCACCATGCCCGCCCTCATGCGGCAGCTCGCCGGGCTCGGTGGCTGCGGACGGCCCATCCGCCTCGAAGGCCACCGCACCGAGGTCCACACCGGCACCGGCGAGATCCTGCACCACCTCGACTCGACCGCCCTCGCCGCCGGCCACCTGCTCGTGCGCTGCAACAACCGCCGTACCACCCGCTGCCCGGCCTGCGCGGAGACCTACCGGCGCGACACCTACCACCTGATCACCGCCGGGCTCACGGGCGGTAAGGGCACTCCCGCCATGGTGACCGCACACCCCCGCGTCTTCGCCACCTTCACCGCCCCGGGCTTCGGCGCCGTCCACAACCGGCCCTCCGCCGGCCGGTGCCGCTGTGGCATTCAGCACCCGGACGGCGCGGCCGAGTTGGGTACTCCGATCAACCCGGACACCTACGACTACCGGTCCGCCGTCCTCTGGAACGCGCACGCGGGGAAGATCTGGGCCCGCTTCTCGATCTACCTGCGCCGCGAAGTCGCCAAGCGCGCCAGCCTCTCCCAGCGGGAGTTCCGCGAGCACGCCCGGGTCTCCTTCGCCAAGGTCGCCGAGTACCAGAAGCGCGGCGCCGTCCACTTCCACGCGGTGATCCGGCTGGACGGTCCCGAGGGCGGCAGCACCCCGCCCCCGGCCTGGGCCACCCCCGATCTCCTGGCCGACGCGATCCGGGCCGCCGCCGGGGCCACCGAGATCCCCGGGCCCGTCCTCGACGGCACGGCCCACACCTTCGCCTTCGGCAGGCAGCTCGACATCCGCACGATCCGGACCAATGACTTCGCGGCCGGCTCCGCGCTCACCGAACGCGCCGTCGCCGCCTACATCGCCAAGTACGCGACCAAGGGCGCCGAGAGCGCCACCGGCACCCTGGACCGGCCCGTGAAGCTCCTCGCCGAACTCGCGGGCCTGGACATCTCCGAGCACGCCCGCAGGCTGATCCGCACCTGCTGGACGCTCGGTGCCCGCCCCGAGCTGGAAGACCTCCGCCTCCGGGCCTGGGCGCACATGCTCGGCTTCCGGGGCCACTTCTCCACCAAGACCCGCCGCTACTCGACCACCCTCGGCGCCCTCCGTGACGCCCGCGCCGCCTGGCGCCGTGCCGAAGCCCTCGGCACCGAACTGCCCGCGCTCGCGGGAACCGCGGCTTCGGACGACGAACCGACCACCCTCGTCCTCGCCGACTGGGCCTTCGCCGGCGTCGGGCTCGCTCCCACCGAACGCTGGCTCGTCGACGCGCTCACCCCCGCCCCCGGAACGGAAGGAGAACCCACCCGTGGCTGAACAGCTCCTCACGGTCGAGAAGGTCGCCCGGCTGCTCGGGACCTGGGAGACCAGCGGCGAGCGGTTCCCCCGCCGCCTCATCGCCGAACGCCGCATCGCCTTCGTCAAGATCGGCCGCCACGTCCGGATCCCCGAGTCCGCCGTCGCCGCCTACATCGCGGCCCGCACCGTCCAGCCGATCACCGCCCGCCGCGCCGGCCAGAGGAGCGCCGCCTGATGGCCAACAGCAAGAACAACCGGCGCCGCTTCGGCTCGGTCCGCCGCCTGCCCTCCGGCCGCTGGCAGATCCGCTACCCGGACCCGGTCACCGGGCAGCTCCGCCCCGGCGAGAAGACCTACGACACCAAGACCGACGCCGAAATCGCATTGTCCGTGCTCGAAGCGGCCATCGTGGAAGACCGCTGGACCGACCCGGACGCCGGGAAGGTGAACTTCGGCGAGTACGGCGCCCGGTGGCTCAAGGAACGCAAGCTGGAGGAGACCACGCGCGAGCGGTACGAAACGGTGTTCCGGCTGCACATCGTGCCCGTCCTCGGGCCGAGGCTCCTCGTGCAGATCACTCCGGCGCGGGTGCGCTCCTGGCGAACCGGGCTCCTGGAGTCGGGGGTCGGCGAACCGAGCGTGGTCAAGGCGTACCAGATGCTGCGAGCCATCATGAACACCGCCGTGGACGACGAGCTGATCAAGCGCAACCCGTGCCGGATCAAGGGCGCCGACACCTACGACGTGCCCGAGCGTCCGGTCCTGTCCGTCCCCGAGGTGTTCGCCGTGGCCGACGCCATCGCACCCCGGTGGCGCGCCCTGGTCCTGGTGACCGCCTTCACCACGCTGCGGTTCGGCGAGTTGGCCGCCCTCCGCCGGCGGGACGTCGACCTGGACGCCCGGCTCCTCCTGGTCCGCCGGAACCAGGCCGAGCTGTACAGCGGGAAGCTCTACGACAAGGCGCCCAAGAGCCGCGCCGGGTTCCGCCCGGTCGCCTTCCCCGCCTCGATCGTGGGCGCCCTCCAGCACCACCTGGAGCACTTCGCGGGCCAGGGGCCGAACGGCCACCTGTTCATCGGGCCGCGCGGGGGCCGGCTGCGCCGGAGCAACTTCCGGGACGACTGGACCGCCGCGAAGGCGAAGGCCAAGGTCTCGGCGGACGTGCACTTCCATGACCTGCGCCACACCGGGAACACCCTCGCGTCGCAGAGCGGTGCCAGCACGAAGGAGCTCATGACCCGGATGGGTCACAGCACGGCGCGGGCCGCGCTGATCTACCAGCACATGACCAGCGACCGCGACCGGGCCATCGCCGACAGGATGGGCGAGATGGTCCGGCAGGAGCTGGAGAAGCAGGACCCGCCGGAGCGATCTGGCACGGACGTGGCACAGGACGACTGACCACCCGGAACGATGAAGGCCCCGGCCGGAGGATGGAACCTCTCCGACCGGGGCCTTCCCCGTTGGTCACACTCGTGCCCCAGACAGGAATCGAACCTGCGACACCGGCTTTAGGAGAGCCGTGCTCTATCCCCTGAGCTACTGAGGCGAGCCACCGGTGTGACCGCCCCATAGCCTAGCGGATCGCCTGCGCGCGGCGGCCCGCCCTTTTTCCGGGGGCACGGGCCGGGGCCGGAGGCGCGGGCGGGGCCCGGCGGGAGGTGCGGGAGAATCGGGCCGTCCTGCTCCGACCGGCCCGCTCCCGCAGCCGACGACCTGAGGCACCCCGTACGGTGACCTACCGTGGAGATCGCGCGCACCCGCGCGTGCCGCTCCGGCCAGCCGATACCTGAAAGGCACCCCTTGTGAGCTCCTCCCCGGAGACCCCGTTCGCCGGTCTCGGCAAGATCCTGGTGATCATCCCGACCTACAACGAGGCCGAGAACGTCGAACGGATCGTGTCCCGAGTCCGCGCCGCCGTCCCCGAGGCGCACGTGCTGGTCGCGGACGACAACAGCCCGGACGGCACCGGCAAGCTCGCCGACGCCGTCGCGGACGCCGACGACCACGTCAAGGTGCTGCACCGCAAGGGCAAGGAGGGCCTCGGCGCGGCGTACCTGGCCGGGTTCCGCTGGGGCATCGACGGCGGCTACGACGTGCTGGTCGAGATGGACGCGGACGGCTCGCACCAGCCGGAGGAGCTGCCCCGGCTGCTGACCGCACTGCGCAGCTCGGACCTGGTGCTGGGCTCCCGCTGGGTGCCCGGCGGCGCGGTGGTGAACTGGCCGAAGTCGCGGCTGCTGCTCTCCAAGGGCGGCTCCACCTACTCCCGGCTGATGCTGGACGTGCCGATCCGGGACGTCACCGGCGGCTACCGGGCCTTCCGCAAGGAGACCCTGCTGGGCCTCGGCATGGACCAGGTGGCCTCCCAGGGCTACTGCTTCCAGGTCGACCTGGCCTGGCGCGCGGTGAAGGCCGGCTTCAAGGTCGCCGAGGTGCCGATCACCTTCGTCGAGCGCGAGCACGGCGCGTCCAAGATGAGCCGCAACATCGTGGTCGAGGCGCTCTGGCGGGTCACCGCCTGGGGCCTGGACGAGCGGCTCGGCAGGCTCACCCGGAAGAAGTAGGCGGCCGCCCGCACGCCCCGCCGGCCGGTGACGATGGAAGCCCGGCCGGCGGAGCGTGCGGAGGTTGCGGCGTGACGGAGTCGACAGAACCCCTGCGGCGGGCCGAGCAGGACCCCTCCCCCGGCCCGGGCCGCTGGGACTCGGCGAGGGCCCGGGCGGCCCGGTTCGCCGAGTCCGCGAAGGGCGCTCCCGAGCGGATCCCGCTGGTCGGCCGGGCGGTCAGCAACCTGATCCGGGTCAACCTGCTCGACAACGCGACCCGGCTGGCCGCCCAGGCCTTCCTGTCCGCGCTGCCCGCCCTGTTCGTGATCGCGGTGTTCGCCCCCGCGACGCTCAAGCACAGCGTCACCGGCTCGCTGCGCGACCAGCTCGGCCTGGAGGGCACCGCCCAGCAGCAGGTCCAGCAGCTGATGAGCACCCAGGCGGACGGCGCCGCGCAGAGCTTCGGCGTGCTCGGCGCGCTGGTCACCCTGGCCTCCGCGACCGCGCTCAGCCGCGCCCTCCAGCGGGTCTGCGAACGTGCCTGGGAGATGCCGAAGAACAGCGCCCGGCTGGCCCTGTGGCGGTGGGTGGTGTGGCTGCTCGGCTGGCTGGTGTTCCTGGTCGTCCAGGTGCCGCTGCGCAAGGGCTTCGGCGCCGGCCCGTGGCTGGGGATCCCGCTGCTCTTCCTGGCCTCCACCGGCGTGTGGTGGTGGACGCAGCACCTGCTGCTCGGCGGCCGGATCCGCTGGTACCCGCTGCTGCCCGGCGCGGTGCTGTGCGGCGTCGGCGAGGTCTGCCTGGGCGTCGCCTCCCAGGTGTACCTGCCGCACGCGATGTCCGCCTCGGTCGACAAGTTCGGCCCGTACGGGGTGGTGTTCACCGCGCTGTCCTGGCTGATCGTGCTGTTCAGCGCCGTCACCCTGGCGCTGGTGCTGGGCCGGGTGCTCGCCGAGGAGCCGGCCCTGAGCCGCTACCTCGGCTCCCGCACCGACCGCGGCCGCTGGTAGGCGGCCGGGAACGGCGGAGCGGCCCGGACTCCCCGTCCGGGCCGCTCCGCCGCGTCCCGCCCCGCTCCGCCGCGTCCCGCCCCGCTCCGCCGCGTCCTGCTCCGCTCAGTCGCGTCCCGCCCCGCTCAGCCGAGGCGCAGCAGCCGGGCCGAGATCGACGCCGGCGCGAGGTCCTTCTGCAGGATGACCGGAACCTCGACCCGGCCGTCGCCCTCGCCCGCCGAGAGGGTGCCGACCCGGGTGCCCGCCGCCAGGGTGTGGGCGATCTTCCCGACCGGGGCCAGGGTGACCTTCGCGGTGACGCCGTTCCAGCCCGCGACGGTCAGGTCCTTGGCGGCGACCAGCGGCACCCTGCCGCCCACGCCGTCGTCCACGTGGCCGACCACGTCGCCCTGCTTGGCCAGGGTCTGCCCGGCCAGCGCGGCCTGCGCGGCCACGTTGATCCGCTGGCTCGGCGGCTGGGCGGCGCGCACCAGGCTCATCTCCTCCTTGGTCTGCGGCTGGCCCAGCGTCACGCCGAGGATCATCCGCTGCACGCCGCCGACCTCCTTGACCGCCGCCCACATCAGGCAGGACTGCGCGGGCGTCGACGAGCCGGTCTTCACGCCGATGTTGCCGTTCTTCCCGAGCAGCGCGTTGGTGTTGAAGACCCGCTGCCCGTTGAACTTGGTGTCCGGCTCGGCGACGACCTGCTTGAAGATCTCCATCTGCATGACCTTCTCGGCCAGCTTCAGCTGGTCCTTGGCGGTCGACTTGGTGTTGTTGTCGTAGCCCGCCGGGTCCGCGTAGCTGGTGTTGGCCATGCCGAGCTGCGCGGCGGTGGCGTTCATCTTCCTGACGAACTCCTCCTCGCTGCCGGAGTCCCAACGGGCCAGCAGCCGCGCCACGTTGTTGGCCGAGGGCAGCATCAGCATCTCCAGCGCCTCGTACTCGGTGAGCTGCTGGCCCTCCTTCAGGGTCACCGTCGACTCGTCCGAGTTGCCGGACTCCTGGGCGGCCTGCCGGTCGACCGTGAGCGTGGGGCCGCTCTCGCCCTTCTTCAGGGGGTGCGCCTGCAGGATCAGGTACGCGTTCATCACCTTGGTGACGGACGCGATCGGCACCGGCGTCTCCTCCCCCGACGCGCCCAGGCTGCCCACGCCCACCACCTCGGCGGCGGCCTGGCCCTTGGTCGGCCACGGGATGTTCGGCTGCTCGCCGCCGAAGGTGAACGAGTCCGTCAGCGAGAGCTTCGCCTCGGGCGCCGGCAGCGGGCGCAGCAACTGCGCCGCGACCAGCACGCCCAGCACCACGGCCAGGAACACCCCCCAGATGGTGATCCGCTTCAGCGCCCGCCGCAACGGCGTCATCGGACGGGCGCTCAGCGCCTTCAGCACCTCCAGCGCCTCGATGGTGCTCTCCGGCCCGGGCGCGGCCGGAACGGGCGCCGGGGCCTCCGGCGCGGGTGCGGGCGCCGGAACGGGGACGGGAGCCGGGGTCGGCAGCGGCTTGGCCCGCGCCTCGGGCTTCGGGGCCGGTACGGGTTCGGTCCTCGCCTCGGGCTCGGCCTCGGACTTAGCGGCGGGCTTCGCGGCGGGGGCGGGGAGCGGCTTGGTCTTCGCCTCGGGACCGGCCTCCGGCTCGGTGGCCTCCTTGGGCAGCCGCAGCATCACGGTCTGCTCGGGGCGGTCCTTCTCGACCCGCAACGTCATCGTCGGCTCGGACTTCGCGACGGGCGCGGCCTCGGCCTCGGCCTTGTCCTCCGCAGCCTCGTCCTCTGCCTCCGCCTCCCCCTCCGGGGACTCGGGCAGCCGCAGCATCATCGTCGCCTGCGGACCCGCCGGAGCACTCTCCGGCTCCTCGTCCGCAGCCTCGTCCTCCGCCGCTTCCTCCGCCTCCGCCTCCGCCTCCGGGGACTCGGGCAGCCGCAGCATCATCGTCGCCTGCGGACCCGCCGGAGCACTCTCCGGCTCCTCGTCCGCAGCCTCGTCCTCCGCCGCTTCC
>NZ_JBVHEH010000022.1:0-14827 GCF_055562955.1 Kitasatospora sp. NPDC015121 | reverse complement strand
CGTCCTCCGCCTCCGCCTCCCCCTCCGGGGAGTCCGGCAGCCGCAGCATCATCGTCGCCTGCGGACCCGCCGGAGAACCCTCCGGCTCCTCGTCCCCGTCCTCGGGCGTCTCGGATTCGGGGGCCTGATCGTCCCGAGGGGTGGGACGGGGGTCGGTCAGGGCGGCGCTGGACTCGGGGAGGTCGGCCGGGAGGCGGAGGTCGGTGGTGCGGGTGTCCGCATCGCGGACGCGCAGGTGGACAGTGCCGTTGCCCGCGGCGCGCTCGCCGGGTTCGTGCGGGGTCTCCTCGGTCTCGGCCGACCGCGCCTCGCCGTCACGCCGCTCGCTCTGCGGGGACTCGCCCACGTAACCCACTCCTCCTCGTCCGCCCGGCACCGCCGGTCCGATCACACAAGCTGGTTTTTTTCGGGCGGGTTCTCGACCCGGCCCGGCACCTGTACAGTCTCCGGCACCGAACCCTCGAGGGCCCGCCGCACCCCGCCCGACCGGCGGTTTTTCCTGCCCGTCCGGGCCGTTGCCCGGTGGGACGCGGAGCCGTCCGGCGGTGGTTCCACCCTGCCCGGGCAAGGTCACGATTCGGAGGCGTACTCGACAAGCCTGTGTGAGAGGCGTCACCCTGTCATTCATCCACGCGGGGAGGCTTGGATGGGCAGAGGCCGTCGAACCATTCCCGAGGAGCTCTTGCTGCTGGCGCTGGACCCGGCCACGGGTACCACCGCGCAGCCGCAGACCCTCGACCTCGGACTTGCCGGGGCGCAGCTCGTCGAGCTGTCCCTGGCCGGAAGGATAGTCCCGGACGGGGACCGGATCGCCGTGGTGGTGCCACGGCCGACCGGTGACCCAACCCTTGACCACGCATTGGAACTGTTGCGCCGACGCGGAAGCCCGGTGCGCGCCGCGCACTGGATCGGCGGTCCGCGCCTGGGCCTGCGGCAGACGTACCTGGCGCACCTGGAGAGGTGCGGCATGGTGACGGCCGTCGCGGGGCAGGTCTGCGGGGTGCTTCCGACGACGCGGTACCAGGCGTCGGACGACTGCACCAACGCGGCGATCAAGCAGCGGCTGGACACGGCGATCCGCACCGGCGTGCCGCCGGACCCGCGGACGGCCGCGCTGGCGGCGCTGGCGCACGCGGTCGGCCTGGGCAAGCACCTGTACCCGGGCAACGAGGGGCGGTCCTCGCGCTCCCGGCTGCGTGACCTGATCAGGTACGACCCGCTGGGCGGCATGGTGGCCCACGCGGTGATGGACGTGCAGAACGGTCTGCCCGCCCAGCAGCAGCAGGGCAGGTCGGTGCCGGCGGGTTCGCGCGGTCCGGCGGGTCGCCCGGCGGCCGCGGGACGCGGAGTGGCCAGTCGGGTGGGCGCGCGATGAGCGGCGCACGCCGTTAGCGGTCGGTTCGACGAGTGGGCGGGGGGGGGGGGGGGGGGGGCCCCCGGCCCCCCCCCGCCCTTCGGCGTTCCGGGGGTCGGTGGAGGCGCCGACCGCCCGTCAGGGGCCGGATAGCGCACGGGCGGTCCTATAGCGGGTAGGCACGCCGCGCGCAAGTCCGTGGATCCCGATTGAGCTATTTTCCGATGATCTGTTCTACTGCGGTACCGCGATTCCTGGGCACGGACCGCAGTTGAGGTGTCATGCTGCTCAGCGTCAGGGGGGTTGGTACCAATTACCGCACTGTTGCCAGAAGTGGGCCCGGAGGTCGATGTGTCCGCCAGCGTGAACCCGACGGTCCGCCGTCGCAGGCTCGGCGCCGAACTCCGGCGCCTGCGCGAGCTCAAGGGAATGACCGCCGAAGAGGTGGCCGGCCGGCTGATGGTCTCCCAGTCGAAGATCAGCCGACTGGAGAACGGCCGCCGCTCGATCAGCCAGCGGGACGTCCGCGACCTGTGCGACGTCTACGAGGTCGAGGACGAGCGGGTCCGCGCCGGACTGATGGAGATGGCCAAGGAGTCCCGCCAGCGCGGCTGGTGGCACGAGTTCGGGGACATCCCGTACAGCGTGTACATCGGCCTGGAGGCGGAGGCCTCCTCGATCCGGGCGTACGAGTCCTCGTTCGTGCCGGGGCTGCTGCAGACCCGCGAGTACGCGGAGGCGGTGGTGGCCGGGACGCAGCCGGACACCGACCCGTCCGCGATCCGCCGCCGGGTGGACGTCCGGCTGAAGCGGCAGCACCGCGTCCACGGCGAGGACCAGCTGGGCAGCCTGTGGGTCGTCATAGACGAGGCCGTCCTGCGCCGCCAGGTCGGCGGGAGGGCGGTGATGGCCGAGCAGTTGTACCAACTCGTCGACCTGGGCGAGCGGCCGAACATCAACCTGCAGGTCATTCCGTTCACCCACGGCGCCCACCCCGGCATGACCGGCACATTCTCCTTGCTGGAGTTCCCGGAGTCGGCGGATTCGACTGTCGTCTACTTCGAAGGAGTGACGAGCGATCTCTACCTGGAGAAGGACGCCGACGTACGCCGCTATACCAATCTGTACGACCACCTGAGGGCCGCGGCGCTGAGCGTCGCGGAGAGCAGGTCGATGATCACCACCATCGCAGAGGAGTTCATGAAATGAGCAAGGCCACCGAGAGCCTGACCTGGCGCAAGAGCAGCTACAGCGGCGGCAACGGCGCCTGCGTCGAGATCGCCGTGCCGGGTTCGGCCTCGATCGCGGTCCGCGACTCCAAGGACCCGCAGGGCCCGCAGCTGCGCTTCTCCAGCGCGGCCTGGGCCGCGTTCGCCGCGGCGGCCGGCACGGGCCGCTTCGGCGAGGTCTGAGTCCCCGCACGGCTTCGAGGGTGCCCGCCGCTTCCCGCGCGGCGGGCACTCTCGCGTCCGGGGCCGGGTGCCGGAAGCGGCCGGTCCCGGACGCGGCCGGTCCCGGACTCAGCCGGTCGCGGCGACCGGGTAGCGGGTGGTCCAGGCCTCGGTGCCGTGCAGTTCGGGGCCGTGCAGCAGTTCCAGCACCAGGTCGTCGGCGAGCTCCAGGACGGTGCCGCGGCCCTCCAGCTCGGCCAGCAGGTCCGGCGGGAGCGCGGTCTCGCCGTGCAGGGCGCCCAGCAGGTTGCCGCAGATGGAGCCGGTGGAGTCGCTGTCGCCGGAGTGGTTGACGGCCAGCAGCAGGCCGCTGCGGACGTCCTCGGCGACCAGCGCGCAGTACAGGCCGATGGCGAGCGCCTCCTCGGCGACCCAGCCCTCGCCGAGCTCCTCGACCCGCTCGGGGGACGGCGCCCCGGCCCGGACCGCGTCCAGCGCGGCGCGCAGCGCGGCGGTGGTCTCCTCGTGGCCGGTGCGCTCGGAGAGCAGGGCCAGCGCCAGGTGCACGCCCTCCTCCAGGGTGCCGCCGCGGGCGACCGCGTGGACGATCACCGCGAACGCCCCGGCGGACAGGTAGCCGGTGGGGTGGCCGTGGGTCAGCACCGAGCACTCCACGGCGAGCTGGAAGACCAGCGCCGGGTCCCAGGCGGTGAGCAGCCCGAACGGGGCGGCCCGCATCACGGTGCCGCAGCCCTTGGAGCCCGGGTTGCGCGGCTCCTCGACGGTCGGCAGCGGCCCGTTCTCGGTGCCGGCCAGCCCGGACAGGCAGGCCTGCCCGGGGGCGCGGCGGGCGTACAGCCACTCCTCGCGGCCGAGCCAGCCCAGGTCCTTGCGGCGCTCGTCCGGCCCCCAGTCCTGCTGGGTGGCGTACCAGCGCAGGTAGGCGCGGTGCACGTCGGACGGCGGGTGCCAGGCGCCGCTGTCGCGGCTGATGTGCGAGCGGATCAGGCCGTCGACGGTGAACAGCGTCATCTGGGTGTCGTCGGTGATCGCGCCGCGCCGCCCGTACGCGGGGACGTAGCCGGCCACGCCGGCCTCGCCGTGGGCCGCGCGGATCTGCTCCAGCTGCTCGAACTCGATGCCGCCGCCGAGCGCGTCCCCGATCGCGCCGCCGAGCAGACAGCCCCGGACCCGGCTGCGGAAGTCCTGCTGCTGGGCACGTGACCAGAGAGGCATCACGGGACGGAACCCTTTCGGTCGGCGGGTCCGGGCACGGGCGCGGACGCGGACGGTAGACGCACTTTATTCGAAGGACCGCGCGAAGCGGCGGCCCGCCCCGAACATCGATTCGTTCAACCGTCCGCCGCGGCGCGGACACCCGGAGGCCACCGGGCCCGCGGTCGGTGTGCCTACGGTCGGCGTCCATGACCTCCCCCCGCACCAGGCTGGCCGCCGCGGCCGTCCTCACCGCCGCGCTGACCGTCACCGTCCCCGTCGTCACCGCCGCCCCGGCCCTCGCCGCCCCCTCGGCGAACGCGGCGCGGCACTCGGCGCACGCGATCCCGTTCACCGCCGCGACCGCCGTCCAGCGGGCCGACGGCTCCTTCACCCTGACCTGGACCGCCCCGGGCGCCCGGCACGTCACCGTGTACGCGGGCACCGACCGGGAGCACGTGCCGCACCGCACGGCCGTCGCGCGCGGCGCCGGCAGCGCCACCGTCACCGTCTCCGGCCTGGGCGCGGCCGACCGCTGGTACTTCGAGCTGGTCCCGGACCGGGGCGCCCCGCTGGTGGTCGCCGACCGCTCGCTGCACCTGGCCTCCGCCCCCAACTTCCGCGACCTGGGCGGCTACCGGACGGCGGACGGCCGCTGGGTGGAACTCGGCCGGGTGTACCGCTCGGACGACCTGTCCAAGCTCACCGACGAGGACCTCGCGAAACTGCGCCGGCTGAACGTCCGCACCGTCTTCGACCTGCGCACCCCGGCCGAGCGGCAGGCCGCCCCGGACCGGCTGCCGGCCGGGGCGACGAGCGTGCCGGCCAACGTCCTGGGCACCGCCGACACCGGCCGGTTCGACGTCACCAGCCCGCAGGCCGCGGTCGACGCGATGATCGCCGGCGAGCGCACCATGGTCTCCGCCGACAGCGCCCGCGCCGCCTACGGGCAGCTGCTGGACGCCGCCGACGGCCGCGGCGCGGTGCTGTTCCACTGCACCGCCGGCAAGGACCGCACCGGCTGGGGCGCGGCCGCGCTGCTGACCGCCCTCGGCGTCCCGGCGGAGACCGTCCGGGCCGACTACCTGGCGTCCAACGCCTACCGGGCGCAGGTCAACGCCGCGACCCTGGCCCAGCTGCCGCCCGCCCACCAGGCGGTGTACCAGCCGCTGCTGGACGTCCGCCCCGAGTACCTGGCGGCGGGCTTCGACGAGGTGCGGGCCCGCTACGGCACCTTCGACGCCTACCTGCGCCAGGGCCTCGGCGCGGACCCCGCGCAGCTGCGCCGGCACCTGCTGGTGGGTTAGGCCCTCCCGTCCGGATCTTGCCGGACGAAAGGGCCTAGTCCGCCAGCGGGAGCAGCGCGGGCAGGTGCCCGTCGGAGGCCAGCGCGGCGGCGCGGCGCTCGGCGGGCACCTCGCCGTAGAGAGTGGTGCGCTGGTGGGCCGGGCGGCCGGCCAGCGCGGCGATCGCCTCCAGGTCGCGGACGGACTTGTAGGAGCCCCAGGAGGAGCCCGCCATCCGGGAGATGGTCTCCTCCATCAGGGTGCCGCCGAGGTCGTTGGCGCCGGAGCGGAGCATCTCGGCGGCGCCCTCCGCGCCGAGCTTGACCCAGCTGGTCTGGATGTTGGTGAGGTGCGGGTGCAGCAGCAGCCGGGCCATCGCGGTGACCGCCCGGTTGTCGCGGGCGGTCGGGCCGGGCCGGGCGATGCCCGCGAGGTAGACCGGCGCGTTGGTGTGCACGAACGGCAGGGTGACGAACTCGGTGAACCCGCCGGTGCGCCGCTGGATCTCCGCGAGCAGCCGCAGGTGGCCCAGCCAGTGCCTCGGGGTGTCGACGTGGCCGTACATCATCGTCGAGGACGAGCGCAGGCCCAGCTCGTGCGCGGCGGTGACCACCTCGACCCAGGTCGCGGCGGGCAGCTTGCCCTTGGTCAGCACCCAGCGGACCTCGTCGTCGAGGATCTCGGCGGCGGTGCCGGGGATCGAGTCCAGCCCGGCCTCCTTGGCGCGCAGCAGCCACTCGCGGATCGGCAGGCCGGTGCGGGTGGCGCCGTTGACCACCTCCATCGGCGAGAACGCGTGCACGTGGATGCCGGGCACCCGTTCCTTCACCGCCCGCGCGATGTCGAAGTACGCGGTGCCCGGCAGGTCCGGGTGGATGCCGCCCTGCATGCACACCTCGGTCGCGCCGACCCGCCAGGCCTGCTCGGCCCGTTCGGCGACCTGCTCCAGCGAGAGGGTGTAGGCGTCGGCGTCGGTGCGGCGCTGCGCGAAGGCGCAGAACCGGCAGCCGGTGTAGCAGACGTTGGTGAAGTTGACGTTCCGGGTGACGCAGTAGGTGACGTCCTCGCCGACGGTGTCGCGGCGCAGGTCGTCGGCGATCCGGGTGAGCGCGTCGAGCGCGTCGCCGTCGGCCTGGAACAGCGCCAGCGCCTGGTCGTCCGTCAGCTTCACCGGGTCGTCGGCGGCGGTGGACAGCGCGGCCCGCAGGTCGGCGTCCAGCCGGCGGGGGGCGGGCAGCGCGGCCTGTTCGCGCAGCGCCTCCCAGTCGCCGTACACGTCGTCGAAGTCGGAGCGCCGGTCGCCGGTGCGGCCCTCGGTGTCGACGGTGCGGAACAGGTCGGTGCGGCCGCCGCCGGTCATCGGCTCGTCCGGCTCCTGCCAGGGCAGGCCGACCGGGGTCCGGCCCTCGACGGCCAGGCCGGTGGCCGGGTCCGCCAGCGCCCGGACGTGCGGCAGCAGGCGCGGGTCCAGCCAGGGCTCGCCCCGCTTGAGGTACTCGGGGTAGATCGTCAGCCGCTCGCGCAGGGCGAACCCGGCGGCGGCGGTGCGGGCGGCCAGCTCCTCGACGTGCGGCCAGGGGCGCTCCGGGTTGACGTGGTCGGGCGTCAGCGGGGAGACGCCGCCCCAGTCGTCGATGCCGGCGCCGATCAGCAGCGCGTACTCGGCGTCCACCAGGTTCGGCGGGGCCTGGATCCGGGCGGCCGGGCCGAGCACCAGCCGGGCCACCGCCACCGCGGCCGCCAGCTCGGAGAGCTCGGCGTCCGGCATGGCGCGCATCGCGGTGTCCGGCTTGGCCCGGAAGTTCTGCACGATCACCTCCTGCACGCCCTGGTAGGCGCGGGCCACCCTGCGGATCGCCAGCAGCGACTCGGCCCGCTCCAGGTACGTCTCGCCGATGCCGATCAGCACCCCGGTGGTGAACGGCACCGCGCTGCGCCCGGCGTCCTCCAGCACCCGCAGCCGGACGGCGGGCTCCTTGTCGGGCGAGCCGTGGTGCGGGCCGCCGGGCTCCGACCAGAGGCGGACGGCGGTGGTCTCCAGCATCATGCCCATCGACGGGGCGACCGGCTTGAGGCGCTGGAAGTCCGTCCAGGACAGCACGCCCGGGTTGAGGTGCGGCAGCAGCCCGGTCTCCTCCAGCACCCGCACGGCCATCGCCCGGACGTACGCCAGGGTGTCGTCGTAGCCGTGCGCGTCCAGCCACTCGCGGGCCTCGGGCCAGCGCTCCTCGGGGCGGTCGCCGAGCGTGAACAGGGCTTCCTTGCAGCCGAGTTCGGCGCCCTTGCGGGCGATGTCCAGCACCTCGTCCGGGGACAGGTACAGGCCGTGGCCCTCCTTGCGGAGCTTCCCGGGGACGGTGGCGAAGGTGCAGTAGTGGCAGCGGTCCCGGCACAGCCGGGTCAGCGGGACGAACACCTTGCGCGAGTACGTGATGACGCCCGGGCGGCCCGCCTGTTCGAGGCCCGCGTCCCGGAGCCGGGCCGCGACCGCGCACAGCTCGGCCAGGTCCGCGCCGCGGGCCTGCAGCAGCACCGCGCCCTCCGCCGCGTCCAGCGCCACGCCGTCCCTGGCCCGGCGCAGCGCCCGCCGCATCGCGGTCGCGGTCGGGGCCGCGGGCTGGGCCGCGGACCGGGCCGCGGGCTGGGCCGACGGGGGCACGGGGGCGGGCACGGACGGGGGTTGAGGGCTCATGGCCCGACCCTACGCGAGAGCTCGGCCTCCGGTACTACACAACCCTGACACCGTCTCAGGGTCGGAGCGCCCCGGGTACGACGCGAGGCGTACCCGGGTCTGCTGCCGCCGGGCGACGCGGCGGGGCGCCCCGGGCGGCTCTAATGGAGAACGTCAGCACACAGGCACTCGGAAGGGGGCTGCGATGGACCACGACTCCCGCGCAGAACACGACATGACGCCGCTCCGGATCGCTCTGGCGGCCCACGAGGGCGCCGGGCGGCCGGTCCGGCCCGCCAGGCGCCGCGCCGCCGTCCGGATCGGCGTGCCGGTGGCCGTCGCCGCGGTCGTCGCGGCCGGCGTCGGGCTGGTGCCCGCGCTCGCCAGCGACGAGGCACCGGATCTGCCGTCGATCACCGCCCAGGAGCTGGTCGCCAAGGCCCTCGGCGCCGACACCGACACCTTCTCCGGCACGATCCGGGTCAGCGCCGACCTCGGCCTGCCCACCGCCCTGACCGACGCCGCGTCCGGCTCCGGCCCGCTCGGCAACCTGGCCCGCAGCGCCGGCGCCCCGGTCGGCGGCGCCGACCCGCAGCTCAAGGCCCTCGAACTGCTCGGCGGCTCGCACACCCTGACCGTCGCCTCCGACGGCCCCGACCGGCAGCGCTTCACCCTGGCGAGCGAGAAGTCCGGCTACGAGCTGGTCCACAACGGCGACCAGCTCTGGGCCTACGACCGGGACTCCCGGCAGGCCCTGCACTTCACCGGTACGGGCGACGGCGCCGACGGGCACCGGAAGGACGCCGGGAACGGGCTGGGCTCGATCACCCCGCAGCAGGTCGCCCAGCAGTTCCTGGAGCACACCTCGGCGACCACCTCGGTCACCGTCAGCGGCACCGAGCGGGTCGCCGGGCACGCCGCGTACCGGCTCAGCGTCAAGCCCAAGCAGGCCGGCTCCACCGTCGCCGAGGTGCGGATCGCCGTCGACGCCGAGAAGGGCGTCCCGCTGGCCGTGCAGCTGCGCACGGTGGACGGCGCGACCGCGTTCGACGTCCGCTTCGGCACCCTCTCGTACGCCAGGCCCGACGCCGGGACCTTCGAGTTCACCGCCCCCAAGGGCGCCAAGGTCACCGAGGCGTCCGCGGGCGAGCTGCCCCGCAACGCGCTGGCCGACGTGCTGCCCGAGCTCCCGCAGGCCCCCGCCGGGGGCGCCCCGGCGGGCGGCGGCGTGATCGGCGAGGGCTGGACCGCCGTCGTGCACGGCGAGGCGGGCGCCGAGGCGGCGAAGGGCCTGGCCAAGTTCACCGGCCGGCACGTCGACGGCGGCACGCTGGTCTCCACCCGGATCGTCAACGCGCTGGTCACCGACGACGGCCGGGTCTACCTCGGCGCGGTCACCCCGGAGGTCCTGCAGCAGGCCGCGAAGCGGAAGTAGCGGCTCCCGCGGCGCCGGCCCCCGGGGAGGTCGCCCCGGGGGCCGTCGGCGTCCGCGGCCGACGGCGCGGCTACAGGTGCTCGACGGCGAAGCCGACCAGCAGCACCAGGAAGCCGCCCAGTTCGCCGACGACGATCGCGGTCAGGACCACCCGGTAGTACGCCGGCGGGTTGTGCATCTGGTTCCGGGTCGCCTTGGTCAGCCCGATCCGGGTGTAGTTGGTGATGGTCACCAGGAACATCAGCACGCTCGCCATCGCCGAGGCGAAGTTCACCGGCTCCGGCCAGGCCGAGGTCTGCACGAAGACGGCTATCAGGCCGGTCGCGAACGCGTAGAGCAGGGCGGACCGGTGGGCGATGTCGATGTAGGGGTGCGCCTTCCCCTCGGGCGAGGCGACCATTTCCAGCCACTTCCGGATGCCCAGCAGGAGGGCCACGACGAAGATGAAACCGGCCGAGAACAGGGTCCAGGCGGTGGATTGGTGCAGGGTCACCATGAAGTCCGATCGGTGGTGGTGAGCGGGGCGTACGGCTGGTCGGCCCCGGTGCCCGGAGCGGGCGGGACGACACCGGCGCGGTCCGCAGGGGAACGGAACCGCGCCGATACCGGGCGTATTTGACCAACCGGGCACACCCGGCGGCAATGCCTGGCCGGAAACGTTCGGCGAACCTCCGGTGCCGGGCGTTCAGCGCCGCTGGGTGGACGCCGCCGCGAGCGCCAGGGCGGGCAGGCCGGACGGGGGTACCAGGAAGAGCGGGGACCAGTCCGCGGTGACCAGCCGGACGCCCGCGGTCAGGCCGTGCAGGCGCGCCCGGTGGGAGTGCCGCAGCTCCACCCGGTCCAGCCGGTAGGGCGGCAGCAGGTCGACCGGGTCGCCGCCGCTCGGCCGCCAGCGGATCACCGCGGGCCGGCCGGCCTCCCGGAGGATGAGCAGCTCCCCGCTCTGCGACCCGCCCGTCTCCCGCCGCACCGCGGGAACGTGGCGGAGCACGGGTCGGGCGAGGTGCACCATCGGAGTTCCTCCCGCGCGCCGGGACAGCTGCGGCCGGGTCGCGCAGCACGGACGTTAGCAGCCCGGCAGTCCGGTTGAGGAGATCCCGAGGAGGCGTTCTTCCCGCGTGCCCGGACCGGCCGGACCCTTGACGCGGAGCGGGGCCGGACGGTGGGATGGTGGGCCGCCGCGAACCGTTCGTCCGTTGTTCGCCCGTCCGTTCGTTCGACCCCGCTGGGAGTGCCGTGCCGATCCGCCGCCGTCAGGTCCTGCTGGGCGGGCTGGCCGCCCTGGGCGGAACGGCACTGGCCAGGTACGGCTCGGCGGAGGCCAGTTCGGCGGACGGTCCGGCGGGCCTGCTGGAGGTCGCCACCGGCTGGACGGCGGGCCCCGAGCAGGACGGCCTGCTGGCGATGCTCGCCACCCTGAAGGGCCACGCGCCGGACGTCACCTTCGTGGCCGGCGACCGCTCCAACCCGACCGGCGCCGACCTCGCCGCCCGGCTCGCCGACGGCCTCCCGCCGGACAGCTTCCGATGTTCCGGCGGCGCCGAACTCGCCGACCTCGCACCCCACTTGGAGCCCCTGGACACCCTGGCCCGGGCCCGCCGCTGGACGGCCGGCCTGCCGCCCGCCCTGCTGCCCCGGCTGCGCGTCCGCGACGCCCTGTACGCCGTCCCGGCCGGGCTCAGGCGCACCAACCTGCTGTGGACCCACCCCCGGCTGCTCGCCGACGCCGGCGCCGCCCTCCCGGCCCCCGACCCCGGCGCCCTGCTCGCCCGGCTCCGCCGGGTCGCCGCCACCGGCACCACCCCGCTCGCCGTCGGCGGCCCCACCGAGGTCCTGCACCTCACCGAGACCGTCCTGCTCGCCGCCCACGGCCCGGACGCGTTCGCCGCCCTCTGGCAGCCCGGCGGCCCCTGGAGCGCCCGCGCCACCACCGACGCGCTGCGCACCCTGGACGCCCTGCTGGAACTCGCCGCCCCGCCCGCCCCCGACGCCGACTGGACCACCGCCGCCCACCTGCTCGGCGCCGGCCGGGCCGGCTTCCTGCTCACCGGCGACTGGGCCGACGGCTGGCTGCGCGACACCCTCGACCTGCGCCCCGGCACCGACTACGGCTGGGCCGCCGCCCCCGGCACCGACGGCCTCTTCCAGGCCCGGGTCGACGCCTTCGCCCTCCCCCGGGGCGCCCGCCACCGCGCCGCCGCGCTCGCCTGGCTCGACGTCTGCGCCGACCTCGACGGCCAGGTCGCCCTGAACGGCGCCCGCGCCGCCGTCCCGGCCCGCACCGACCTGCCCGAACCCACCCGCGCCCTGTTCGGCCCGTACGCCCGCTGGTCCCTGGACGAGTGGCGCACCCGCCGCCCGGTCGACTCGCTCGCCCACGGCGGCCTGCTCACCGCCCGCCGCCGGCGGGCCGCCCTGGCCGCCGCGGGCGCGTTCACCGCGCACCGCGACAGCACCCGGCTGGCCCGCGACCTCGCCGCGGGCTGACCGTCAGCCCGCGACCGGTTCCGGCACCGGCGCCGGCACCGCCCGGCGCTCGGTCCGCATCCGCCGCAGCGCGTCCCCGCTCAGCGCCACCAGCGCCACCCACACCAACGCGAAACCCGCCCAGCGGGCCGGCGCCATCGACTCGTGGAACACCGTGACGCCGATCAGGAACTGCGACACCGGCGCCAGGTACTGCAGCAGCCCCAGCGTGGTCAGCGGCACCCGCAGCGCGGCCGCGCCGAAGCACATCAGCGGCACCGCCGTGATCAGCCCGCTCAGCACCAGCAGCGCGCTGTGCCCCCAGCCGCCGCTCACGAAGCTGCCCTCGCCGCGCACCCCCAGGTACACCAGGAACCCCAGCGCGAACGGGAACATCACCGCGCTCTCCACCGCCAGGCTCTCCGCCCCGCCCAGCGCCACCTTCTTCTTGATCAGCCCGTACGTCGCGAACGAGAACGCCAGCGTCAGCGCGATCCACGGCGGCCGCCCGTACGCCACCGTCAGCACCACCACCGCCGAGGCGCCCACCCCCACCGCGGCCCACTGCGCGGGGCGCAGCCGCTCGCGCAGCACCAGCACGCCGAAGGCGATCGTCACCAGCGGGTTGATGAAGTACCCCAGGCTGGTCTCCACCACGTGCCCCGAGTTCACGCCCCAGATGTAGACGCCCCAGTTCACCGAGACGGTCACCGCCGCGAGCGCCAGCAGCCCCAGCCGCCGGGGCTGGCGCAGCAGCGGCCGGATCCACGCCCAGCGCCGTCGCACCAGCAGCATCGCGGCGACCGCCACCAGCGACCACACCATCCGGTTCGCCAGGATGTCCACCGCCCCGGCCGGCTCCAGCAGCGGCCAGAACAGCGGGAACAGACCCCACATCCCGTACGCCGCGAAGCCGTTCCACAACCCGACCCTGGCCTCCCGCGAACCTTCCGCCATGGCCTGCCCTTCACCCGCGTGCCGTCCTGTCACCCGAAAGGTAGCGGCCCGCGCCCGGTGGTGTCATCTCCGTATCGGCATTTAGCTACTGACAGGCCCGGAGCAGCGCGCAGGGCCCGGGCGACGGCCTGCTCGCCGCCGCCCGGGCCCTGCGGAGGAACCGCTACTCGCCCACCGTCCAGGTGTTGGTGCCGGCGAGGAGGGTGGCGAGGTCGCCGGGGCCGTGTTGGTGTTCGGCGAGGGCGAGTTGGTCGTTGAGTTGGGTGTCGTAGACGGGGCGTTGGACGTCGCGTAGGACGCCGATGGGGGTGTGGTGGAGGGTGTCGGCGTCGGCGAGGCGGGTGAGGGCGAAGGCGGTGGCGGGGCTGGGGGCGTGGGCGTCGTGGACGAGTGCGGTGCCCTGGGTGCGGGGGGTGACGCGCAGGTCGCCGGTGGCGCTGTCACGGGTGACGTGGTGGTCGGGGCCGGCCAGGACGGGTTGTCCGTGTTCGAGGCGGATCAGTGCCCGCTCGCGGGTGCCGGGCTCCTTGAGGGCGTCGAAGGCGCCGTCGTTGAAGATGTTGCAGTTCTGGTAGATCTCCACCAGCGCGGTGCCCTCGTGGCGGGCGGCGGCGCGCAGGACGGACTGCAGGTGCCGGCGGTCGGAGTCGATGGTGCGCGCCACGAAGGAGGCCTCGGCGCCCAGGGCCAGCGAGAGCGGGTTGAAGGGGGCGTCCAGGGATCCCATCGGGGTGGACTTGGTGACCTTCCCGACCTCGCTGGTGGGCGAGTACTGGCCCTTGGTGAGGCCGTAGATGCGGTTGTTGAACAGCAGGATCTTCACGTTGGTGTTGCGGCGCAGGGCGTGGATGAGGTGGTTGCCGCCGATGGACAGCGCGTCGCCGTCACCGGTGACCACCCACACCGACAGGTCCGGGCGCGAGGCGGCCAGACCGGTGGCGATCGCCGGGGCCCGGCCGTGGATGGAGTGCATCCCGTAGGTGTTCATGTAGTAGGGGAAACGCGAGGAGCAGCCGATCCCGGACACGAAGACCGTGTTCTCGCGGCGGATGCCGAGTTCGGGCATGAACGACTGGACGGCGGCCAGGATGGCGTAGTCGCCGCACCCCGGGCACCAGCGCACCTCCTGGTCGGTCTTGAAGTCCTTCGCGGACTGCGGGCCGGGCGCCTTGGGGACCAGGCGCAGGGCCGGGAACTGGTCGGTCATCGGATCTCCTCCCCCTCGGGGGTGCCGAGGGTGCCGAGGGCGGCGTGCAGCACGTCGGCGAGCTGGGCGGCCTTGAAGGGCAGACCGCGCACCTGGTTGTAGGACTGGGCGTCGACGAGGTAGCGCGCGCGCAGCAGCAGCGCCAGCTGGCCCAGGTTCATCTCCGGCACGATCACCTTCTCGTAGCCGGCCAGCACCGTGCCCAAGTTGGCCGGGAACGGGTTGAGGTGGCGCAGGTGCGCCTGCGCCACGCGGGCGCCGTCCGCGCGCACCCTGCGCACCGCGGCGGTGATGGGGCCGTAGGTCGAACCCCAGCCCAGCACCAGCACCCGCGCCGTACCGTCGGGGTCGTCGACCCGCACGTCGGGGACGGTGATGTTGTCGACCTTGGCCTGGCGGGTGCGGACCATGAAGTCGTGGTTGGCCGGGTCGTAGGAGATGTTGCCGGTGCCGTCCTGCTTCTCGATCCCGCCGATGCGGTGCTCCAGCCCCGGCGTGCCGGGCACCGCCCAGGGCCGGGCCAAGGTCAGCGGATCGCGCTGGTAGGGCCTGAAAGTCCCGTCGGGGCCGTTGGGGGCGGTGGCGAACTCCACCCGCAGGTCCGGCAGCCCCTCCACCTGAGGCAGCCTCCACGGCTCCGAGCCGTTGGCCAGGTAGCCGTCGGACAGCAGGAACACCGGCGTGCGGTAGACCAGCGCGATACGCGCCGCCTCCAGCGCCGCCTCGAAGCACTCCGCCGGCGTCGCCGGCGCCACCACCGGCACCGGCGCCTCCCCGTTGCGGCCGAACATCGCCTGCAGCAGGTCCGCCTGCTCGGTCTTGGTCGGCAACCCCGTCGACGGGCC